>NZ_JBHYDX010000003.1:0-236289 GCF_051860505.1 Pannonibacter sp.
TTTCGATGCAAAACAGGGAATCACGGATCAACACCAAAGGGAATCCCGAATCTGGTCAGATACGACACGCTCTAGCCATGTCGATCTGTACGATCGCGTAGAGGTGATCCCGTTCGACAGGATGGCCCACTTCTTCACCCAGCATCTCGGCTCATAAGAATTGCCGTTATGGAGCCTGTGCTTCGGACACAGGCTCCATCGGCATTTCTGGAGGACGACCGAATGAAAGCCCTGCTTCTCGCCGCTGCTTTTACCTTTGGAGTGATTGGTCCTGCCATGGCTCAAGATCGTATTCGCATCTCATCAAACTGGGGCGAGGTCACCGCTGAACTTGCCGGTAACGATGCCGCGAAAGCTCTTGCCCGGATGCTCCCGCTCACAGTCGAGATGACAGATCATCTTCGTCAGGAAAAAACGGGCTATCTGCCGGCAGCCTTGCCCGAATTGACGCGGCAACGCGACTTTTCCGTCGGGACATTGGGGCTTTGGAGCTCCACTCACTTCGTTATCTATTATCGCGGCGGCAGCGTCCCATCGCCGGGTATCATCGTGCTCGGGCAGGTTATTGGGGATGTCTCAATCTTTGATCGCCCTGGTCCGGTGACCGTCCGGCTAGAGCGCACAGAATGACCCCGGCAAAATTATAAAGGCCCCGCAATGACATAGCGGTGCCCAGTTTCATCCTGCCCGGTGCGCCATTTTTCTGAAAGTCATCAATCACTGGCGTTTGTCGCGTGTTTGGCAGTGCCATGCAGTCCATGGCTTGAGCCTGGTTTTCCGTCCGTGCTGCCTGATCTCGGTCTGAGGCTGCTGCCGTTGCGGTCCGTTCTGTTCGCCGGATGAGGCTGGATCTACCTGAAGCAGCGGCCAGTTCCCCTTCGGCATTAAATTTCGACAAACGCCGAAATAGCCTTGACGGGCGAGACTGTTTCGGTGATTGTCGAAATATGAACATCGACGACATCGCCCTTCGCCTCGAAGCCCTCGGCAATCCGACGCGGCTTCGCATCTTCCAGACCCTGGTGCGCGCCGGGGAGGCGGGCATGCCGGTTGGCCGGCTGCAGGAGCGGATCGGCATTGCCGCATCCACGCTGACGCACCACTGCCAGAAACTGATGCAGGTGGGGCTGGTGACACAGGAACGGCGGTCGACGGTCCTGATCTGCCGGGCGAATTATCCGATGATGCGGGAAGTCACCGGTGCCTTGCTCGACCAGTGCTGCGCGGAGCCTGACCTGCAATCCGAGCCGCATGCCGATCTGCACACTGGGCCTCATGCCGGGCCGCAAACCGAGATGGACGCCTGCCGTTGCGCTGCCTCTTGACGGCGCTGGCGCGGGTATTGTCGGGACTAATATTTCGAATTTTCTAGGAGGATAAAATCATGAAGAATGAACGCTCCGCGAACCTGCCGGTTGCCGTGATCGGTGCGGGTCCGGTTGGTCTGGCCGCTGCCGCTGAACTGATCGGCCGCAACATGCAGGTGGTCGTGCTGGAAGCAGGACCACAGGTCGGCGCGAACATCCGGCACTGGGGACACGTCAAGATGTTCTCCCCCTGGCGCTACAACATCGCCCGGGCCACGCGGCCCCTTCTGGCGGCGGCTGGATGGCAGGAACCGGATCTCGACAGCATTCCGACGGGGCAGGACCTCGTGTCGCAGTATCTGGGTCCACTGGCGGACCTGCCGACGCTGCGGGAGGTCTTGCGTGTTGGAACAAGGGTCACGGCGATCACCCGGGTCGGCCTCGACAAGCTCAAGGACGCAGACCGGGAAAGCCGGCCCTTTCTGCTGCGCCTCCTGCAAGACGGCAAGGAAGTGGACCTTCATGCCCGCGCGGTGATCGATTGCTCGGGAACATACACCCATCCAAACTTCGGCGGAGCACATGGCATTGCGGCCAGGGGCGAACGGGCGCAGGCCGGGCAGATCGCCTATGGCATGCCGGATGTGCTTGGCGCGCATCGTGTCCGTTATGCCGGCAAGCGGGTCGCCGTATTGGGCAGCGGTCACTCGGCGACCGGTGTCATTTTGGATCTCATCTCCCTCCGGCTCGAACAGCCGACGACGCAGATCCTTTGGCTGTCCCGGCGCAGGGACTTGCGGCTGGCGTTCGGCGGTGGCGCGGCGGATGCCTTGCCGGCTCGCGGTGCCCTTGGCACCCGGCTGAGGAATGCGGTGGACGCGGGGGACGTGTCCGTGGTGCATCCTTTTGCCCTGGATGACATTTCGCTGGACGGCGATGCGCTTGTCCTGACGGGGATGGATGGCCGGTCGGTCACGGCAGACGAACTGGTGGTCGCGACCGGTTTCCGGCCGGACCTTGCCATGCTGGGCGAGATCCGGCTCGATTTCGACACGGCGCTCGAGTGCCCGCGGTCGCTGGCGCCGCTGATCGACCCGAATGTCCACTCCTGCGGCACCGTACGCCCCCATGGGGCAAAGGAACTGGCGCAGTCGGAATCCGGGTTCTATGTCGCCGGCATGAAGAGCTATGGCCGGGCACCAACATTCCTGCTGGCCACCGGCTACGAACAGGTGCGGTCGATCGTCGCCGAACTCGCCGGGGACCATGAGGCGGCAGCACGCGTGGAACTGGACCTGCCCGAGACCGGGGTCTGTTCCACCGATTTCCACCCTGATCTGCAAGGCGCGGCAGCCAGCTGTTGTGGTGGCGCGCCGAAGACGGATGTCTCGGCCTGCTGCGTTGCGGACGAGGCGGCGAAGGCCGCCGGTGCCGCCGGTTGCGGGTGCAGCGACACGGCGGCCCCGGTTCATGTTCCGGAAGCAAGGACGGCGAGCTGCTGCGGCTGACGCCGCGCGGTTTACTGCGCCGGGCCTGCAGCCTCGCAGCAGGTCCGGTTGCGGCCGCTTTCCTTGGCCGTGAGAAGCGCGAGGTCGGCGCGGGTGCGTAAGGTCGGGATGCTGCCGCCGTGCGGACTTGTGGCAAGGCCAATGGAGACGGTGATGGTGCCAAGGATCCGGCCACGGTGCGTCAGCGGCGTGGTTGCGATCCGGGTACGGATGCGCTCAGCCAGTGCCAGAGCGCCGTCAAGCCTGGCATCTGGCAGCAGCACCGTGAATTCCTCGCCGCCGAACCGATAGATCTGGCCCTGGGGGCCGACAATATCGATAAGGAGACCGGCCACCGATTGCATCACCACATCGCCGGCGTCATGGCCGAACTCGTCGTTGAAATGCTTGAAATGGTCGATGTCGATCATCAGGCAGCACAGATCGCCCGGGGTGTTATCCTGGGCAAGTGTATGCAGCGCCTCGTCGAGCGAGCGGCGGTTGAGGAGGCCGGTGAGGGAATCCTGCACCGCAAGCCGCATGAGCCTTTCCCGGAGCTGCAGGTTGGCGATGGCAAGGCCGAGGTTTTCGGCGATGATCTCGAGATAGATCCGGGCGTCCTGAACCGCCGCTGCCGTTTCCTCCTGGCCTTCCAGATAGAGCATGCCAATCGTGTCGCCCTGGGCGGTCAGGGGCATGCACAGGCTCGGGATCCCGTCACTGGCGACATGGGCGCAAGATACGTCGTTCTCGGCGTCCTTGCTCGCATGCGGACGGCCCCGGCGCAGGCCCCAGCAGTCCTTGGTGGCAAAGCGCGGTGACGCGCTCTGCGGCTCTAGCCAGCTGGTGAGCGGCGACAAGGCGGTGTGGCTGTCGTTGACGACGTAGAGACCGCCGGGCAGGTGCGGGAACAGTTGCGGCAGGAAACGGCTGACCACGTCCGCCAGTTCGCCCAGCTTCTCGCAGGCCTGCACCCGGTGCATCATTTGCAGGATCAGGTCCTTGGTATGCAGGTCCTGCCGGCGTTCGGCGTCCAGCCGCGCCCGTTCCAGTCCGTTGTCGCGGAAGACCTGGATGGCGTCATTCATCTCGCCGATTTCGTCGCGGCGTCCATCACGGGGGACCTCGACGGCGAAATCCTGGTTGGCGAGCCGGTTGACGATCCCTGTCATGCGCTGGAGCGGCAGGGCAACGCGGCGCCTCAGGATGAAATACAGCACCGCGAGAAAGACGGCGGCCGTCAGGCTCAAGGTGATGCGGGCAATCAGACCGAAGAGATCGCTGCGGGCATGCAGAGCGCGCAGTTCCTGTTCCGTCCGCCGCTCCGTGAGCTTGTGAAACTCCTCGACGGCGGTGATCAGGTCCAGATGTTCGCGGTAGTGTTGATCGCCGAACAGGATCGCCTGGGCTTCGGCTGTGTTGCCGGCGGAATAGGCTTCAATTGCGCGCAGTTCGATGGCGTCGAGTTCCTCGGCGTCCTTGCGGATGCGCTCGAGCAACTGCATCTCCTCGTCGGTGACGCCAAGGGCGCGGGCGTCGCCGATGGCGGCCTCGCGCCGCCGCTCTTCGGCCTCCGCAACGTGGAAGGCGGCCAGATGCCGGGGGTCGCCGCGCATGACATACAGCCGGGCCTCGTCGGTGCGCAGCTCCGCTCCAAGCGCCAGACCCTCCGCCATCTTGTCCAGGGCCAGCAGATGTTCGACCGCAACCCGTTCGTCTGTCGCGCTGCGCGACGACAGGATAAAGGCAAGGCCGGACAGGATCGTCAGGACGAGCGTGACGCCGTAGGCCCAGTTGGTGATCGTCGATATGCGCATGGCCCCTCGCCATCTTTTGCCTGTTTTCCGAGTAGACAGTGGTCTTGCGCGCATCGCAAGTTAGCAAAATGCATGTCAGGCGTGTGTGTGGGTTGTGGCTGTCGGGTGTTGCTTTGCCGGTGCACTCACTTCCTGTGCGACAGCTCGCCGGCATAAACCAGGGCGATGTCAAGGAACTCACGGATCACCGACGCGCGGCGGCGGTCCTGCCGGGTCACGACATATTCGGTCAGGTGCGTCGTGCTGTCCTCAATGTCGAGGGGCACGACCGCAAGCCGCGGGTCAGGCACGCAGTCGCTGGAGACCATGAGGGTGACGCCGATGCCGCGGGCAATGGCCTCCCGGATGGCTTCGCGGGAGGAAATCTCCACAACCGAGCGCGGTGTCAGGTTGCGCGCCTGAAGCTCTGCCTCGATGGCAGCCCGCGTCATGCTGCGTCTTTCACGCAGGATCAAGGTCTCTTCGTTCAGGCGTGCCAGGCTGATGGAACGCAGGTCTGCAATGGCATGGCCTATGGGTACCACCGCCATCAAGGGCTCGGAATTGAGCGGCTGCAGATAGAAATTTCCCCCGGCGGGAGGTGTCACCAGGATGGCCACATCCATGTTCGCCGCTTCGAGCTGTTCGAGCACGCTGCCGCCGGGCTGAATCCGGATCGAGACCTCGATATTGGGGTATTTTTGCCTGTAACGGTGTAACAGCTCGACGGCATGCATCGGGGCATCAGCGCCGATACGCAGCCGTCCGGCGTTCACACTATTGTTTTGATTCAATAAATTCTCGATCTCATCCCAACTGGTCATGAGCTGGCTAGTCATCTTGAAGAGGCGTTCGCCCACTGGCGTCAAACGCAGTCGCCGGCCCTCCCGCTCGAACAGCGCGACACCGAAACGATCCTCCAAAGCCTTGATGTGTTGCGACAAAGTCGGCTGCGTCACCGACAGGCGGCGGGCCGCCCGGCCGACGCCACCCTCGGATGCAGTGACATGGAATGCGCGTAATTGCTGAAATTTCATAGGAAAAACCTATCACGCATAATCGTAATTTCAAATGGCATTTCGCAATGGTTGACGGTTTGTAAACACCAACGCCGCCGGTCCCGGGAATTTGCACCCGGATCCTTCTGCCCCTCCTGGTGGCTAAATTTGCAAATGGAGCCAGTCATGAGCACCCCCGTTTTCAAGCGTCTGTCGGACACGACCCTGCCTTCACCCAAGGACAAGTTCATCCTCAAGGCGGACCGGCTGGCCAAGACCGAGGCGATCGAGGTCAAGGTTGACGGTCTCGCCGGCCCGGCCAAGAGTTTCTCGCTGGTCTATGATCTGCTCGTGCCGACGTCCGGGATCAAGGGGGGCTATGCCTCGCTGCTGCAGTTGGGCGCAGCCGGGACAAGCGACGCGGACATGTTCCTGAAGGGCTCGGCCGGCAACTTCCAGCTGGGCATTGACAGCAACTACGATGGCGCCATGAAGGCGGACGCCTGGAACCGGGTTGTAGTCACTTTTGCCGATAATGGCGATGGCACGTCGACGCTGGCCAAATACGCAAACGGCACCCTGCTGGACACGCAGAAGCTTCCGACGCCCCGCTTCACCCTGGACAATGTCACTGGCCTGCGCCTGTTCAACGATGATGGCGGCGAGACCTGGGGCCTCGACCTGTCGGCCTTTGCCGTGGTCGCCCGCACACTGACCGGCGCCGAAGTGACGGCGCTCGGCGGCAGCAAGCTCGGTCACATCCTGTCTGACAAGGAAGCAGCGCCGCATGCCGAGTTCGACTTTGCGGCAGGTGCGCTGGCCGCCAGCCGTGGTGCCGGCAGCATGACGGTCATCGGCGATGCTGCACCGGTGAAGGTGGTCTCCATGGCAACGGCCGGCCAGGTGCGCCTGCCGGACCAGGACCTGACGATCCTGTCCTATCCGGCGACCGACGGCCTGGAAAACGGGCTGGTGATCCGGGCTGACAGTACGGTCCCAGTGAAGAGTTATACGCTCTCTCTCGACATGCTGGTCGAGAAGACCGATGGCATGAACAAATTCGGCTCGCTGTTCCAGGTTGACATGAAAGGTGACGGCGAAACGTTCCTGCGCAATGATGGGGACAGTTTCTCCATTGGTCTTGGGGGCAACTATTCCGGACAGCTCGAGTTCGGTGCCTGGATCCGTTTGACTGTCACGGTTACTGAGTCCGATGCCGGCAAGTCGATCCTGGCCTATTTCGCCGATGGCAAGCCGCTCGGCACGGCAACGGTCGACACGGCCCGTGTGACCATTGACCCCAAGCTTGGCCTGACCCTGTTCAACGATGACGATGGCGAGACCTGGCCGGTGCATGTCAGTTCGGTCACCTATGCCGAGACCGCAGCCCCTGCCGACTACATCGAGGAACTTGGCGGCGTAACACTGGAAGGCCCGGCGGATATGAGCGGCCAGGGGTTCAATTTCGTCAAGTTCGGTTTTGAGAAGGGGGATTTGTCCGCCTCGGCCGGCGCAGGCACGCTGAAGCCCTATGAGACGCCCGGCGATACCGATCCCGGCAATGGCGGCACGACGCCGATCGACCTGAAAGTGGTGGCTCCTCTCGCCGACAGCCTGGTCAAGGTCGGTGCGGACGACAAGGTCATCGACCTCAGCAAGGTCTTCGAAGGCAAGGACCTTGCCTATAAGGTCACGACCTCCGACGGCGCCGTTGTCGAGGTCAAGATCGATGCCAGCGGCCTGATGACGCTCGACTTCGGCAAGCTCGGCGTATCCGACCTTTCGATCACGGCGACCGATGCCACCGGCAAGTCGGTGACCGACAACGTGCGCTATCTGGTGACGGGCGATAAGGCCTACACCATTGCCGTGTTCCCGGACACGCAGGACTACACCGACGACCCGATGGGGGCACAGGTGTTCAAGAGCATGACCAAGTGGATTGCCGACAACGCCGACAACCAGAATATCCAGTTCCTCGCCGGCGTCGGCGACATCACCCAGCATGACACGCCTGGCCAGTATGAAGTCGCGCGCCAGGCCCTTGCCAACCTCGAAGGCAAGGTTCCGTTCCTGCTGCCGCCAGGCAACCATGACGGTGGCGGTCACGCGCGCCAGTATGTGAACTACAACAAGTTCTTCGACCTGGAGAAAATCAAGGCCGAGAGCGAGACCTTCGGCGGCGTCTATGACCGCGAGCCGAACAGCTACCAGAACAACTACCACACCTTCACCGCTCCGGACGGGCAGAAGTGGCTGGTGATGGGCCTGGAGTTCGGTCCGCGTGACGACGTGCTGCGCTGGGCTGACGATGTGCTGAAAGCGAATCCGGATCACCGCGCGATCCTGACCACCCATGCCTATACCAACTGGGATGGCATTCACGATCCGCTTGGCAAGCCGCTCAACGACGAGGGCGCCGGCCATGATTATTCGGTCCGCACCGATCCGGGCGATGCCAATGACGGCGAGACGATGTGGCGCGACGTCGTCTCCAAGAACCCGAATGTGGTCTTCACCTTCTCCGGTCACATCTTCGGCGATGGTGCCGAGACGACGATCCGCTACAACGACTTCGGCGGTACCGTCTACAACATGCTGATGAACTACCAGGACGGTGTGTCCCGGGAGATCACGGGCGCTGGCGATGCCAGCAAGGGCGGCAACGGCGGCAATGGCGCCATTCGCCTGATCACCATCGATCCGGAAAACGACACGTTCTACACCGGCACCTATTTCACCGAGCTGGACACTTACCTCACCGGTGGCCGCGGTGGCATGACGCTCGACCGGAATGGTCTCAAGGGGCCGTATGTCGGGCATCAGGAAGTTTACACCGACGCTGGTGTTGCCGGTGACATGCTGGTGGCCGGCCGCGCGGATGCCGGGCCGGATCAGTCGGTTGATGCAGGGGGCAAGGACAAGATTGTCGTCACCCTCGACGGCTCTGCCTCCAAGGACCCGGCCGGCGGCAGCCTCTCCTATGAATGGCGCGATGCCGATCGCAAGCTTGTCGGGACGGGCGTCCAGGCGCCAGTCGAACTCGCTTCCGGCCGGCACGAGTTCACGCTGACGACGCGCGATACCAACGGTCGGACGCATGACGATACCGTGCAGGTGTTTATCGACGGCAAGGACACGCTGCTCATCGACACGTTCAACGATGGCAATCTGCATGGCTGGAGCAAGCTGGACTCCCTGGCCAGTTCGCTGCCGGAGTTGACCGCGGGAACCCCGTCGACCTTTGGCCTGCCTGAACTGGCGGGGGGAACCGCGACGGTCGCCAAGGTGCCGTCGCTGCCCAAGAGCACAGGCCTGCTGGTTGTGCCGGAAGGCATTCCAGCGGATGGCGGGGCGAAGTTCGACGCCTTCACCCTGGTTTATGACATCTTCCTTCCGAAAGGCGGGAAAGCCTTCACCAGCCTGTTCCAGGGGGATGTGTCCAACACCTCGGACGGTGACATCTTCATCAAGGAAACCGGCGGCGACGCTTATGGCATCGGTATTGGCGGCAACTATCCGGGCGGCATCAGCGTGGGTGCCTGGCACCGCCTGACCTTCACCATCGAAGGCGACAAGATGGTCAAATATGCCGACGGTGTCATGGTCGGCGAGCAGTCGATCAGCAATGACCGCTATGCCTTCGATCCGAAGAAGGGCTTCCTGCTGTTCGCCGACGAGGATGGCGAGACCAACGACGTCTTCATCTCGTCTTTCACCTTCACCGAGAAGGTGCTGACCAAGGATGAGGTCGCCGGTCTTGGTGGTCCCGATGCCAAGGGTCCGGTCCTTGGCGCCGGCGATCCCAATGCCTTCCAGATCGACTTCGGCGGCACGGGCAACAGCCTGTCCTACGGCAACGCCAGCGTCGCCATCACCAAGCTGCAGGAGACCGGCTGGCTGGTGAAGGGTTCGTTCTACAACAACCCGAACAATCCCTATTCGGATGGCGCGCTGTTCGACCAGACCAATTCGCCCGACGCCAAGATGTTGATCTGGGGCGCGAACGAGGCCAAGGCCTGGACGGACTACACCTTCGAGGTAGCGATCAACTCCTATGACGACGATGTCGTCGGTGTGCTGTTCCGCGTTGCAGATGCCTCCAACCATTACATGCTGACCCTGGACACGCAGAAGAACGAGCGCATCCTGGTCAAGGTGCAGGACGGCAAGACGACCGAACTGGCCCGCGAGGCCAATGGCTACCGTTTCTATGACGAGATGCGCGTCAAGGTGACGATTGTCGGCGACGAGATCCGGGCCAGCATCGACGGCGAGGTTTTGTTCGGGGGGCCGGTCACGGATGCCAATCCGCTGGCAGCAGGCACCATCGGTGTCATCTCGAAAGACCAGACGATCACTGAGTTCGATGATGTGGTCGTGACCAAGGCCGTGCTGACGGCAGATGCCGGTGAAGCGATCCGCGTGCTCGACATCGACGGCGACGGCACGGCAACCGTCAGCCTTGACGGTGTCAATTCCTTCGGGCCGTCCGGCGTGACGAGCTTCGACTGGAGCGCAGGCGCGGCGACGGCTTCCGGCAAGTCGGCGGCTCTGGATCTGGCGGCCGGGACCCATTCCGTCGCACTGACAGTCAAGGATGCCGATGGCAAGGCCAGCACCGATACAGTCAAGGTGGAAGTGGTTGGCAAGGATCGCATCCTCATCCATGACACCTTCTCCGATGGCGACATGGACGGCTGGACCGTCAAGGATACCGGCGATCTGGGCGGAGCCTCGGACTGGAAGGTGGTCGGCGACAAGCTTGTGCAGGCGGGCAGCATCACCAGCAAGGAACTGACCTGGAAGGGCGCTTCTGCAGCAGATGTCTGGGAACGCGGCTGGAGCCCGCTGGGTGACGGCATCTATGCCCTGCACCAGGGCACGGCAGCACTGTGGCAGGACGGCTATTCCTGGACCGACTACTCGGTCGAGGCCAAGCTGGTGGCTCCGGCCAAGGGTGGCATGGGCTTCATGCTGCGCTATCAGGACGCCGACAACTACTACAAGCTGGAAGTGGACGCCAAGAACGGGCTCACCACGCTGGTGAAAATGCTCAATGGCCGTGAGAGCTTCATTGACCGGGCGCGAAACACCTACACGCCGGGCGAGACCGTCGACCTGCGTGTCGACGTGCAGGGATCGAAGTTCTCGGTCTGGCTCAACGGCCTGAACCTGTTCCCGGATGTTGCCGAGGACCGGTCCATCGCTTCGGGCACTGTTGGCCTCTATGCCTGGGGCAATCCCGGTGTCAGCTTTGATGATGTCACAGTTGTCGCCTTGCCGGCACCGGCATCCGGCACGAACATGGCGCCTGAACTCCTGCTGTCGGCGACAAGCCTGACGCTTGCGGAGGGAACTGTCACTGCGGACCGCGTGCTTGCAGACGTCACGGTGCTGGACGACGGGATCGGGACGAATGTGATCGCGGTGTCGGACAGCCGGTTCGCGGTGGAGAATGGCAAGCTGGTGCTGAAGGCCGGGTCTGTGCTGGACTTCGAGGCCGGGTCGACGATTGCGGTGAAGGTATCGGTGGATGATGCCTCGATCGGAACCGGTCCTGAGGACATCGAGACCTTCACGCTGACGCTGACCGATGTGGTGGAAGGCGGAACTGGCGGGGGTACTGGCGGCGGCAACAACAACGGCGGTGGCAACACCGATCCGGTGACGCCGAACCAGCCGGCGCCGGGCGGCACGGACGGCAACGACACGCTGACCTTTACCACGACGCTGCCGCGCCAGATCGACGGCAAGGGCGGGTTTGATACGGTGCGTCTGCCGCTGGCCTTCGATCAGGTCCGGATTGTCCCGGCTGATGGCGGGTTCCGCATCGAGCCGCTGCAGGACGGGCTGTTCAACTCGATCTATGTCGCCAATGTGGAGGCGGTGGAGTTCCTGGGCGGGGTGACCGCGCCGAATGATCCGGCGTCGGTCCGCCGGGTTGCACTCGATGCTTCCAAGGAAGCAGCGGCCGTGCACCGGCTGTATGATGCGGCCTTCAGCCGCGATCCGGACACGGCCGGCCTGACGCACTGGGCCAAGATGCTGAAGGGCGGCGAGAGCCTGTCGAGCGTGGCGGAGATGTTCGCCTTCTCGCCGGAATTCACCCGTGGCCAGAGCCTCACCGACGACACGTTTGTCGCAAGGGTCTACGAGAACGCCTTCGGCCGTGTGCCGGATGCGGCCGGTCTTGCCCATTGGGTGAAGCAGCTGCAGGGCGGATCGAGCCGGGGCGAGATCCTCGTCGCGATCTCGGAAAGCCAGGAGCATGTAAACAGCCAGGCTGCCGCCGTGAAGAACGGCGTCTGGATCTTGAGCGAAGGCGTGGAATATCGCGGCACGGCCGGGGCTGACACGATCAAGGTGGCAAGCCTGCCGGCGCGGGTTGACGGCGGGGCCGGCATCGACACGGTGGTGTTCACGGCGAACTTCGCGGACGTGAAGATCCTGTCGGCAGACAACGGCTTCGAGGTGATCGGGGCCAAGGGCGGGCAGTCTGCCTCGCTCAGCAACGTGGAGCACCTGGTCTTCGGCGACGGCACGGAGCTGAAGCTGGACACGGGCGCGACCTCGGCCAAGCTGGTGCGTCTGTTCGATGCGGCCTTCGACCGGCCGGGCGACATCGCGGGCCTGAGCGGCTGGGCGAAAGCGTTGAACGAGGGCAAGGCGAGCCTTGCCTCGATTGCGGATGCCTTCGTCAAGTCGGCCGAGTTCGCCTCGCGCTTTGGAGCCGATCTGTCGGACGCCGGCTTCGTGCAGGTGGTCTACGAGAACGCCTTCGGCCGCTCGGCCGAGGCGGAAGGTCTGGCCGGCTGGGTCAAGGCGATGGGCGAGGGCAAGTCGCGCGGCGACGTGCTCACCGCGATTGCCGAGAGCGCGGAGCACATCCAGCTCACCGGCAATGTCACCGACGACGGCGTCTGGCTGATGGTCGCCTGACCGCGATCAAAGGCATCAGGGGCCGTCCCTTCCGGCCCAATCGCAAGAGCCCCCCGGAGCAATCCGGGGGGCTTTTGGGTGTTGGGGACGCGTTCGCTCGCACAGACGCGCTGGGTTCCGGATCTGCGGTTCGCTTCGCCCACCTTGTCCGGAATGACGAGGTTGGCAGGGAATGCCGAGGCGAGACCGAATGCTTCATGTTCAGATTTTTAGGTAAACAGAGTGTTTCAATTTGTTTTCGTGTTATAGACATTATATCATCCATAACCTTTACATGATTTAACTCGGATATAATTACTTGATTACCAAGTGAATAAACCGTCGATATAGCATCAGTGGTTAGTGTTGCCTTGAGAGAACTTGAGGCGGCGCATGCGTATCGACACTTATGCCCTGACTGGTCAATGGTATCTGGATGGCAACGGACAGGCGTCTGGTGCGGGGCGGGCGCATCTGAACCTCGGCTCCGTCTGGAGCGTCACGGGCGGCAGCGGCATATCAGTTGCGATTGTCGATGATGGCGTTGACCATCGGCATGCTGGTCTCCGAGAGGCCACTGCAAGTTTGTTTGCTCTGGCAGAAGCGCGCACGGGCGTGGACGGCGATCCGGTCGGTTTTGGCAATGGCCATGGCACCGCGGTCGCCGGCATTGTCGCTGGATCTGCCGCAACCGGCGGGCCGGTCGGCATTGCGCCGGGTGTCGATCTCGCCTCGCTGCGGATCTTTGGCGATGGCAGCTTGTCGATCCGGCAGGCCATGGGGCACCTGGCGGACTACGACATTGCCAACAACAGCTGGAGCTATTCAGTCGGCTTTTTTCAGGCCTCGGCGTTCGGTCACATTTCCTACTGGTCAGCCATTCGCGCCAATGTGGAAGACGCGCTGGTCAACGGCCGCGTCGGGCTGGGTACGGTCATCATCAAGTCGGCCGGCAACGGCCGCCTCGACGGGCGCTATGGCACAGATGACCTGATCGCCAACATGGATGGCGTCATCAGCGTCGCGGCAACCAATCATGCCGGTACGGTCGCGTATTACTCGACACCGGGGAGCAACATCCTCGTCAGCGCGCCGTCCTCCGGTGCCGGACGCAGTGTCACGACGCTCGATGTGACTGGCGTCGCCGGCTACGCGTCCGGCGACATTCATGATGGCTTTGGCGGCACATCCGCGGCGGCTCCCATGGTGACCGGTGTTGTCGCGCTGATGCTGGCGGCCAATGCGCGGCTGACACAGGCCGATGTTGCAGACATACTGGCGCTGTCGGCACGGGCGACCGGCGCACTGCCGGGGGCTGCGCCCACCGGCTATGAGCAGCACACGAGCCAGATCAATGGCGCTGCCAACTGGAATGGTGGCGGGCTGCATTTTTCCAATGATTACGGCTTCGGCCTTGTCGATGCGCATCAGGCCGTCCGGATTGCGGAGACCTGGGGCATCGGTCGGACGGCTCAGCAGCAGATGCAACTGGACGTCAGCTTCGCCGACTGGGCGCTGGATGCCAGCGGGACGGTGGCGCGGGCGACGGTGACAGTTGCCGATGGCCTTGTCCTGTCGACGGCGGTGCTGGGATTAACGCTGGTGTCGGGCGTCGATGCGCTGCGCGATGTCTATCTCGTGTCCGCCGATGGATCCCGCAGCCTTGTGCATCGGACTGACAAGGGCATCGACACAGGCGGCAGCGGCTTTGCCTGGGAATTCCTGACGCAACTGCCGCGCGGCGAAGAGGCTGCCGGCACCTGGACCGTCGAACTGCAATTCGCCCGGTCGGTCAGCCTGCCGGCGCTGGGGGCTGCGGCGACACTGGAGCTGGATGGCCGCGAAATCGGTGCGGATACGGTTCACTACTTTACGGCCGACCACGGCCGGTTCGGCTCCGGGATCCTGTCCGACAGCAGCGGCCGGACGACACTCAATGCGGCGGCGATCAGCGAGGCGAGCCGGATTGATCTGACCGGAGCCGGCGAGACCTGGCTCGGCGGGCGGACACTGAGCATTTCGGCCGAGACCATTGTGACGACGGTGATCACCGGTGATGGCAATGACCGCATTGTCGCCCATGACCGTGGCGTCACCATCTGGAGCGGGCGCGGCGATGATGTGGTGCTGGGCGGGGCGGGCGACGATGTTTTCATCGAGGGGCAGGGCAATGACTTCTATCACGGCGGCCTAGGACTCGATGTCTTGCTGGTCGACAGCCTGTATGATGCGGCTGTCTTCAAGTTCGACGTGGCTGAAGGGAACCGGATCAGCCTGCAGCATGCCGGTGAACTGGATCAACTCATCAGTATCGAGCGCATCGGCTTCAAGGACGGCACCATGCTGGCCTTTGACAATGACGGCACCGCCGGACAGCTCTATCGCCTGTACCAGACAGCATTCAACCGGACGCCGGACGGCGATGGCTTCCGCAGCTGGCTTGACCTGGCCGATGCCGGTACCAGCCTGATGGACATTGCCGATGCCTTCACCCGGTCGGCGGAGTTCAACACGATCTACAACAGTCTTCCGTCCGCGCGGGACAAGGTGACGGCGTTCTACAGCAACAGCCTCGGCCGGACGCCGGATGAAAGCGGGCTCGAGGCCTGGAGCACCATGGTCGTCTCGACCCGGACGGCGGACGCAGCGTTGCTGCTGGGCTTCTCCGAATCTGCCGAGAAGCGGCTCCTGACCCAGTCGCTGTTCGACGACGGGTTCCTGTTCTGAGGCTTCTGCTGCGCGTTATTGCGCCGGCTGACGCACCAGCCGGGCGACGAGCTTGCGGGCAAGCGGGGCGACGACGAGAATGGTCGGGAAGGCAACGGCCCAGGCAACGAGCCAGCTCTGCAGCCAGAGCTGAAGAACGCCGGGGTCGAAGCCGAAGGCCCTGAAGGTGGCGATGCCCGAGACGATGAAGGACATCAGTCCCGATACGATCAGGCCGAACAATACGGGTGCAAATCTCGGGTGCATGCCTGTCTCCTGCCGCGCCAGGCTCAGTTCAGCCGGCGGGCGATTTCCGTGATCACGTCAAACGCCATCATCACATCGTCACGGGTGCAATCAAACTGCCCCGCCTGGAAGCGAATGACGAACCGACCGTCCACCATCGTCTGCGTCAGGTAGATGCGGCCATCATCATTGATGGCCGTGATCAGTCGCTGGTTCAATGCGTCATAATCACCTGTTGAACCGCCAGGACCGTAGCGGAACGAGAACAGCGACAGCATCGGCTCGGTGATGATCTCGAAGTCGGGCTCGCCGCGCAGTTCTTCGGCCAGTTCCTGCGCCCAGGCGACATGGTTGCGGATCATCTGGCGCAAGCCATCCAGACCGTGCGCGCGGATCAGGAACCAGAGTTTGAGCGCGCGGAAGCGGCGGCCGAGCGGCACGGACCATTCCGAATAGTTGATGATCCCGTCCTTGCCGTGGGTCTTCAGGTAGTCCGGCCGGATCGCCAGGGTGCGTACGAGGCTGTCGGGATCGCGGATATACTGCACCGAGCAATCAAATTGTGCGCCGAGCCACTTGTGCGGATTGAGCACGAGACTGTCGGCCCACTCGATGCCGCGCCAGTGGTCGCGGAACTCGGGGCAGATCATGGCAGCGCCCGCCCAGGCCGCGTCCACATGCAGGAACAGGTTGTTGTCGCGGGCTATCGGCCCCAGTTCGGTCAGGTCATCGGTGCCGCCGACGCCGGTGCCGCCGACGCAGGCGATGAGCCCTGCTGGCAGGTAGCCGGCAGCCCGGTCCGCCGCGATGGCGGCCTTGAGGGCTTGCGGGTCCATGGCGCGGGAGGGGCCCTTCACCGGAATGCGCACCAGATTGTCGCCGCCGATGCCGGCGATCCAGATCGCCCGGTCGATGGACGTGTGTACCTCACCGGAGGCATAGACGCGCAGGCGCGGTGAGCCGGACAGGCCGTCGGCATTGCCGCGCCAGGCCAGCGCCCGCTCGCGCAGGGTGAGGACGGCGGCAAGGGTCGCGGAGGAGGCGGAATCCTGGATGACGCCATGGTAGCCCGCCGGCAGGCCGAGCCCCTGGCGCAGCCAGTCGAGCACGCGGGTTTCCAGTTCGGTTGCTGCCGGCGAGGTCTGCCACAGCATGCACTGGGCGGCCATGGCGGTGACGAGATACTCGGCAATGATCGAGACCGGTGCAGCGTTGGCCGGAAAGTAGGCGAAGAAGCGGGGATGCTGCCAATGGGTCATGCCGGGCAGGATGTCGCGCTCGAAGTCGGCGAAAATGGTCTCCATCGGCTCGGCGCTGTCGGGCGGCGAGGCAGGGACTTTCGCGGCAATCTCGCCCGGTTGGGTCTTGGCCCGGACAGGCCGTTCGCGCAGGCTCTCGCGGTAGTCCGCGCCCCAGTCGGCAGCGCGGTGTGCCCAGTGACGGAATTCGCTCTTGTCCACCCGCATCCTCCCAAATGGCTCAGTGTTTTGGGTAGGGGTAGACGCGCCGGCCGGGCATGGCAAGGCGTGTCTTGCCGGTTGCGCGCCTGACGCTTGGCTCAGGCCATGGATTTGGTTAGGCTTTCGCGCGAATGCGGACAGGACCGCATCGCCTGAACCCGGAGACACCATGGAACCCCTGACAGTGCTTGGCACAATCAGCGGCACATCCGCTGACGGGATCGATCTGGCGGAGATCCGGACGGACGGGGTGCAGATGCAGGCGGCCGGTGCGGCTTGCACGTTGCCCTATCAGCCTCAGACCCGTGCAGCCATCCTGGCCGCGATTGCCGCAGGTCCGGCAGCACGCAGTGGCTGGAAGGCCTTGTCCGATGTCATCACCGAAGATCATCGGAATGCCATCGCGGCGTTCCTCGACGAGACCGGAAACCGTCCGGATCTTGTCGTCTTCCATGGCCAGACGATCTGGCATGATCCTTCGGCGGGCGAAACCGTGCAACTGGGTGATCCGCAGCAACTGGCCGATACGTTGCGCCTGCCGGTGATCGGCGACTTGCGCCAGGCGGATATGGCGGCCGGCGGGCAGGGCGCGCCGCTGGTGCCGGTGTTTCATCAGGCATTGGCGGGCACATTGCGCCAGCCCATGTGTTTTCTGAACATCGGCGGCGTCGCCAACCTGACCTATATCGATGGTGACCACCTGCTGGCCTTTGATGTCGGCCCGGGCAATGCGCTGCTCGATGATTTCGTCCGCCGCTCCGGCGTTGATGACTTTGACCGGGATGGCCGCTGGTCATCGGGGGGACATGTGGATGTGGCGCGGCTGGTGGTGGCCTTGACGCATCCCTATTTCGCCCAGCCTGCGCCGAAATCACTCGACCGCAATGCCTTTTCGCTGAAATGGGTGGAGGGAATGAGCCTGCTCGATGGCGCGGCGACACTGGCGGCGATCACGGCAGAGGCGGTCGCCCGCGCCGTGGCCCTGTTGCCGAAGGAGCCGAAACTTTGGATCGTGTGCGGCGGAGGCCGGCGCAATCCAACGCTCATGGCAGAACTGGCGCAGCGCGTGTCCGGAAAGGTGGAGAACGCGGACAGCCACGGCATCGACGGCGATGCCCTTGAAGCGCAGGCAATGGCGTTTCTCGGGGCTCGCTTCATGGCTGGTCTGCCGACAAGCTATCCATCGACGACAGGCGCCCGTGAACCTGTGATTGGCGGGCGGCTTTACCGGCCAAGCTGAGACGCTTTTCAACGTCTCTGACACCGGCTAGACAGGGTGCCATGAACGGAGCAGAAATCTACAAGCGCCTGGTCGAGGCCATCGAGGACCGCACGCTGAAGCCGGGCGACCGGCTGCGCGAGGCGGACCTTGCCGAAACCTTCGGCGTCAGCCGCACGCCCATCCGCGAAGGCCTGAAACGGCTGGAGGCGCAGGGGCTTGCCGTGCACGAGCCGAACCGGGGCATGGTGATCCCGACGCTGGATCACGGCCAGATTTCCGAAGTCTATTACATGCGCGAAGTGCTCGAAGGCACGGCCGCGCGGCTGGCGGCCCAGCATGCCTCCAACGCCGAAATCGAGATCCTGCAGGATCTGGTGGAGGCCGACCGGCAGCGCATTGCTGACGAGGCCTCGCTGGTGCGCTCCAACCGCGAGTTCCACCGCCGGCTCTATCTTGCCTCGCACAACCGCTATCTCGTCGGCCTGATCGATCACCTGCGCCTGTCGATGATCCTGATGGCCGGCACCACGCTGGACACGCCGGAGCGCCGGGAAACCGCCGTCGAGGAACACGCGGCCATCGTGCGGGCCATCGCGGACCGGGACTCCGACGCCGCCGAAACCCTCGCCCGCCGCCATATCGAACGGGCGGAAAAGACCCGGTTGAAGAAGAGCTGAGGCGGACCACGAGTGGCTGCTGCGATTGTCGGGATCTTGCTGGAACCTCTCAGTTCCCCTCTTCCTCGTGGGGAGGCTATCGCCATCTGGCCAGACGGTTTTTGAGGCCTCTCAGCCCCCCTCCCCCTCGTGGGGAGGGGTGAGGGGTGGGGGGCACGGGAGGCCATCAGATCACAAAGCGTCTGAAGTGAGTTTCGTCAGGAACGCAATGTCACTGGATTTAAGTCCGCCCCCCACCCCCAACCCAGCCTGGGTCGAGCCACTTGTCTCGACCCGCCTTCGGCCCCCACGAGGGGGAGGGGAGCGATAGGCCTCGATCAATGTCGTGTGACGGCTGTGGCTGTTTGCAGATGGTCATTTTGCATCTGTCTGACAACACGGAGAGCCTCGTCACTGCACTGCACCCTGTTTGTTTTGACGTGGTATCTGGCCAAATCGCCGTCCGGGTGGTTAAGCTTGGGTCACAACCGCGAAGTCGGGGAGGAGAACAGCATGCAACGTCGTGATTTCCTGAAAGCCGGTGCGATTGCCGCCGCCGCCAGCCCGCTGTTGGCAGCGCCAGCCATTGCCCAGGCGACGCTGAACCTGAAACTGGTCGGCGGTTTCCCGCGCGGCTTTCCGGGCGTTGGCACCGGCGCCGAAAAGCTGGCCAAGCGCATCGAGGGCATGACCGACGGCAAGGTGAAGATCACCTATTACGGCGGCGGCGAGTTGGTTCCCCCGTTCGAGGTGTTCTCGGCGGTGTCGAGCGGGGCAGCTGACATGGGCCATACGGCGCCCTATTTCCACGCCGGCAAGGTGCGCGCGGCGATGTATTTCACCACGGTTCCCTATGGCCTGGACCAGACCGAACTGTCCGGCTGGATCAGCTATGGCGGTGGTCAGGAACTTTGGGACGAGGCCTATGCGCCGTTTGGCGTGAAGTCCTTCTATGCCGGCGGCTCTGGCGCGCAGGCGGGTGGCTGGTTCAAGAAGCCGATCGAGAAGCTGGATGATCTGGCCGGCCTCAAGATGCGCATTGCCGGGCTTGGCGGCGATGTCATGCGCAAGCTGGGCGTCAACACCGTGCTGACGCCTCCTCCGGAAATCTACCCGGCCCTGCAGTCCGGCGTCGTCGATGCGGCAGAGTTCGTCGGTCCGTGGAACGACGTGGCGCTCGGCCTCTACAAGGTTGCGCCCTATTACTACCTGCCGGCCTTCCATGAGCCGGGACCGGCGCTGGAAATGATGGTGAACCAGAACATCTGGGGCAACATGTCGCCGACGCTGCAGGCGATCTTCGCCAGCGCGGCCAGGGCGCAGGCCGAGGATACGATTGCCGAGTTCCGCTACAACAACACGCGCGTTCTGGCGGATCTGGTGACCAAGGGTGCCAAGGTCTCGGCCTTCCCGGCGGACGTGGTGGCGGCGCTGGGCAAGGCCTCGCAGGAGGTGCTCGAGGCGTTCCCGAAGGGCGATCCGATGTCGGAAAAGATCCACGGCGCCTATGTCGACTACATCAAGCAGTGCTCGGCCTATACCAAGGCGATGGAAGGCCGGATGTATGCCGACCGTGCGGCCGTCTGGGGCTCGTAAGCCGCGTATCTGACCCAATCGGAAGGCGGCGGGATGGTGAGCATCCCGCCGCCTTTCCTGTCTGTGCAGAATGGAAATGACCATGTCCAACCCGTCCATCCGCCCGCGCTTGCGCGATCTTGGCCGCTCGATTGGCCGTTTTGCTCCGGGGTCGCTCAATGCGATCACGGATGTGGCGGGCGTTCTGGTTGGGCACAGGACCGTGATTGAGGGCGACCGGATCCGCACCGGGGCGACAGCGATCCTGCCGCATGGCGGCAACCTGTTTCAGGACAAGGTGCCCGCGGGGTTTGCTGTGCTGAACGGCTTCGGCAAATTCGCCGGGTCGACGCAGGTGGAGGAACTGGGCGAACTGGAAAGCCCGATCGTTCTGACCAATACGCTGGCGACGGGGCGGGCCATCGAGGCAATCCATGCGCATCTGCTGGGGCTTACCGGCAACGAGCGTGTGGTCTCGATCAATGCGGTCGTCGGCGAGACCAACGACAGCCGCCTCAATGACATCCGCGCCGGGCGGCCGACGCCCGGGGAAATCGGTGAGGCCATTGCGGCGGCGTCCGGTGGACCGGTGGCGGAAGGGGCGGTCGGTGCGGGAACCGGGACGGTTGCCTTCGGCCTGAAAGGCGGGATCGGCACGGCCTCGCGCGTGGTCGAGGTAAAAGGCTATGGTACGGCAACGCTTGGCGTGCTGGTGCAGGCCAATTATGGCGGGGACTTGCGCATCGACGGCGTGCCGGTTGAAACGATGACGACCGCCGATGTGAACGGGTCGATTGTCCTCATTCTGGCAACGGATGCGCCGCTGTGTCCGCGCAACCTGAAGCGCCTTGCTGCACGCAGCTTTGGCGGTCTCGCGCGAACCGGCGCGGCCCTGTCCAACGGGTCAGGCGACTATGCGCTGGCCTTCACGACCGCCGAAAGCCTGCGCCTGACGCCGGAGCGCCGGGGCGGTGTGGTTCCGTTCGGCGGCATCGGCAATGACGAGATCTCGCCGCTGTTCGAGGCGGCCATCGAGGCGGCGGAAGAGGCGATCCTCAATGCGCTGCTGGCCGCTGGCGGCATGGATGGCTTCGATGCCGGGCGCATGAAGCCATCACGGTTTGAAGGACTGGTGCTGCCGCCTGTTTGAGTGGGGGAGAACCAACGATGGCTTGTGAGCTGCCAACACCTGTCCCCTCCGGACGAGGTCAGGGCTGTGCATTGCTTAGATAGTTTTAGAAGCCTCTCCGCTCCCCTCCCCCTCGTGGGGGGGGTTGGGGGGGGGGCCCCGGACATAAATCCAATTACCGACGTTCCTGACCAGGATGATCTCAGGCGCCTTGTGATCCAATGGCCTCCCGTGCCCCCCACCCCCCTCCCCCTCCCCACGAGGGGGAGGGGGGCTGAGAGGCCTCGATAATCGTCCGGCCACTTATGCGATATCCCTGCCCATGAGGGGGGCTGAGAGGCACAGACCCGGGTTCAAAAGCGTTTTTGCTGCTTCATCAGCCGGAGACGGCGAGATAGAGGCTGGTGAGGGCGGTGGCGGCGATTACGCCGAAGGTGGCGATCATGCCGGCCATGCGGAACTTCAGGTTTTCGGCCGACTGGGATACGCCATAGGCATGGCTGAGGCGACCGGCGAGGAGAACCGCGCCATAGCCATGCAGCAGTTCGAAGGGCGCGCCCTGCAACTCGCACAGGGCCAGCAGCAGCAGCGAGAACGGGACATACTCGGCGAAATTGGCATGCACCCGGACTCGGCGGGTCAGGTCGCTGTCCCCGTCATGACCAAGGGCGACCCTGACGACCTTGCGCCGGTTGATCACGCGGAACGAGAGATACAGGAACAACAGCGCCAGCAGCGCGGCATAGACGGGCGTGACGATCAGCAGCAGGGAATCCAAGGCGACCTCCGGAGCAGGGGACGAGTGGCAAGATGCGGACGGATCCGCACGGTCAGCACTCGACGATATTCACCGCGAGGCCGCCGGTCGAGGTTTCCTTGTATTTTTCCGTCATGTCCAGCCCGGTCTGACGCATGGTCTCGATGCAGCCGTCGAGCGGCACGAAATGCGTGCCATCGCCGCGCAGGGCGAGCGAGGCCGCCGTCACGGCCTTGACCGCGCCAACCGCGTTGCGCTCGATGCAGGGTACCTGCACCAGCCCGCCAATCGGGTCGCAGGTCATGCCGAGATGATGCTCCAGCGCGATTTCGGCGGCGTTCTCGATCTGCTCGTTGGTGCCGCCAAGCGCCGCGCAAAGCCCAGCAGCTGCCATGGCGGACGCCGAGCCGACTTCCCCCTGACAGCCGACTTCGGCGCCGGAAATCGAGGCATTGGCCTTGATGATGCCGCCGATGGCCGCAGCGGTCAGCAGGAAGGTGCGGATGCCGGCCTGATCCGGATTGGGGCAATGGTCAAGGTAGTAGCGCACCACCGCCGGGATGACACCGGCCGCGCCATTGGTGGGGGCGGTGACCACGCGGCCGCCGGCGGCGTTTTCCTCGTTCACCGCCATGGCATAGACGCCGAGCCAGTCCATGATCGTGTGCTTGAAGGGCGAATTGTTGCCGTGGTCGGCGAGCAGCTTTTCGTGAATGGCGCGGGCACGGCGCTTCACCTTGAGCCGGCCGGGCAGGATGCCGTCCTGCTTCAGGCCGCGGTCGATGCAGGCATTCATCGCGGCCCAGATCCGGTCAATGTCGGCTTCGACTTCCGCTGCCGGACGGGCAGCGCATTCGTTGGCCCATTTCATCTGCGCGATGGTGAGGCCGGAGGCCTTGCCCATTTCCAGCATCGTGGCCGCATTGGGGAAAGGGTAGGGCACGTCCTGCTGTGCAAGATCGTTGCCGCCGGACCGGCTCTGGCTGATTTCCTCGGCGCTGGCGATGAAACCGCCACCGATGGAATAGAGCGTCAGATCGGTGAGCACGGTCCCTGCGGCATCAAGCAGGCTGAACACGACCCCGTTGGAATGCAGTGGCAGGGCGGGGCCGAAGTCGAAGATCAGGTCTGCGTCCGGGTCAAAGGCGAGCATTGTGCCGTCGAGCGCCTTGATCTCCTTGTCGCGGGTCAATTGTTCCAGCATCGGCTCCACCTCTTCCGGATCCAGCCGGGAGGGAACTGCGCCCATCAGCCCCAGGCAGATGGCCCGGTCGGTGGCGTGGCCCTTGCCGGTGAAGGCCAGTGACCCGTGCAGCCGGACCTGGACCCGCGCGGCTGCTGCCGGCAGCGGATCAATGGCGGACAGGAACCTTGCGGCTGCAACCATCGGGCCAACGGTGTGGGAACTGGAGGGGCCAAGACCGATCTTGAAGACGTCGAAGACGCTGATGAACATGGATTTCCGCTGCCTGTGCGCCGCCGGGTCCTGCCCGACGCGGGCGGATCATGCCCATATTTTGTGCTCCCGTCACCCGGCAGAACGGCGGGTTGTACAACTGTGCCGGTTTCTCACCATTTCGAGGTCGTAAATGCGGGGCGACGAGAGGCGGCCGGTTCGTGGGTGTCAGGCTTGCAGGTGTCAGGTTGGTCGGTCTCAGGCGGGTTGGTCTCAGGCGGGGCGGTCGGGGGTTGGCCACAGTGTTTCATAGACAGCCTGGGAAAAACCGACATGTTCGATCAGCCGGCGCTCCGCAAGTGCGGTGTCCCGGGCCAGCGTTGCCTCCATCAGCAGGGTATGGTGGGCAAGGCCAAGGGTGTTTTCGTATGTCGCGCGCAGGCTGCCATCCCGGTCATCGAGCATGCGCTGGCGTACATCCGGCGCGCTCAGCATGTTGCGGTGATGGCGGCGCAACTGAGCCGATATCTGCGCGGCGAACAGCGTCAGCCAAGGGGCCTTGGCACCGGACAGGAGCGCGGCATGGAACGCATCGTGCCGGGTTTCCCAAAGGTGGATTTCGGCGGTTGGCGCCTCCGGACTGGGGACCGGCGTCGATGCCAGCAAGTGATGCGCGGCCACCACCGCCCCGGCCCAGCTCTCGTCGCCCTCGGCAATGGAGCGGACCAGCAGCCGTGTTTCCAGCGCCAGCCGTGCTTCCTGCAAATCCTTGAGGCTTTCGGCAGACACACCGGCAACGCGGAAGCCGCGATTGGGCGCCAGAATCACAAGGCGCTCGGCCTCCAGCCGCGACAGCGCCTCGCGCAAAGGGGTCCAGCCGAAGCCGAACCGGTTCTTCAGGGTCGAGACCGTCAAGGGGGTGTCCGGCGGCAGGCTGCAGTCAAGAATGGCGGCCCGGAGGGCGAGGTAGGCGTCCTCGGTCTTGGGCATGAAGGTCTCCCCTAGCAAGGCTCCATAGGTGCTTCAAAATATATCAAGCGTCAAATTATATATAATCCTGTTGCGCGGGTTGAAAGCGCCTGCTAGCCTTTGATCAATCAGGAGCGGGAGTCTGACCCGCCCAAGCCATGATTTCAGAGGGAGCGCACATGACCAGCCAATTGACCACTCACCCGCTCGACGCCGGAGACAAGCTGGCGGCCAAGCGTGCGGCCTTCGATCTGCCGGAGGGCGTGATCTATCTCGACGGCAACTCGCTTGGGCCGCTGCCTGCGCATGTGCCGGCCCGGATCGAAGAGGTCATCCGCAAGGAATGGGGCACCAGCCTCATCCGCGCCTGGAACGCCCATGGCTGGGTCGAGATGCAGAACCGCATCGGCGACCGCATCGGACGGCTGGTCGGTGCAGCACCAGGGCAGATCGTTGCTGGCGACAGCACCTCGATCAACCTGTTCAAGGTGCTCTCGGCCGCGTTAGCCCTCCGGCCGGAGCGCAAGGTGATCCTGTCGGACACCGGCAATTTCCCGACCGATCTCTATATGGCCCAGGGGCTCCGCGACCTGTTGGACAAGGGGCATGAACTGCGCCTGGTCGCTCCAGAGGAAGTGGCTGGCGCAATCGATGACAGCGTCGCGGTGATGATGCTCACCCAGGTTGACTACCGCACCGGCCGCCGCCATGACATGAAAGACCTGACCCAGCGCGCCCATGCTGCCGGCGCCATCGCCCTCTGGGATCTGGCGCATTCCGCTGGTGCCTTCCAGGTGGAGCTGGACGCGTGCGTGGCCGATTTCGCCATCGGCTGCGGCTACAAGTATCTGAACGGCGGCCCGGGCGCGCCGGCCTTCGTCTATGTGGCCAGGCGCCATCAGGGCGTGGCGCGACAGCCGCTGGCCGGCTGGCATGGCCATGAGGCGCCGTTTGCGTTTGAACTGGACTACCGACCGGCGCAGGGCATCGACCAGATGAAAGTCGGCACGACGCCGATCCTGTCAATGGCCG
The DNA here is from genome assembly GCF_051860505.1 of Pannonibacter sp. Lineage (NCBI taxonomy): Bacteria > Pseudomonadati > Pseudomonadota > Alphaproteobacteria > Hyphomicrobiales > Stappiaceae > Pannonibacter > Pannonibacter sp. Next base: position 25,658 of record NZ_JBHYDX010000003.1, read on the forward strand.
CGCTCGAAGCCGCGCTTGACGTGTTCGACGATGTCGACATGGCGGTGCTGCGGGCGAAGTCGGTGTCATTGTGCGAATTGTTCATCCGCGAAGTGGAAAGCCGCTGCGAGGGTCTCGTGCTCGCAAGCCCGCGCGATGCAGCCGTTCGCGGCAGTCAGGTGTCGTTCCATTTCCCGGAGGGATATGCCTTGATGCAGGCGCTGATCGCGCGCGGTGTGATCGGTGACTTCCGCGCCCCGGACATCGTCCGCTTCGGCTTCACGCCGCTCTACGTGTCCCACGCCGATGTGGTCGCTGCCGTCGACATCCTCGCCGACATCCTGGCTACCCGCGCCTGGGACCGGCACGAGTACAAGACACGCGCCAAGGTGACCTGAGATGAGCGACGCCAAATGCCCCATGGCCCCGAAGGCCTATGATCCGGCAGAAGACGGAGCGCAAATGCGCTTCGACGGTCGCATGTCCTACGGCGACTATCTCTCGCTGGACAAGATCCTGACGGCGCAGAAGCCGGTGTCGACGGCGGATGACGAGCTCCTGTTCATCATCCAGCACCAGACGTCGGAACTCTGGATGAAGCTGGCCTTGCACGAACTCACCGTCGCCAAGGCGCGGATCGCGGCGGATGACGTGCAGCCGGCGTTCAAGCAGCTCGCTCGCGTTGCGCGGATCTTCGAGCAGCTGAATTCGGCCTGGGATGTGCTGCGCACCATGACGCCGAGCGACTACACCACGTTTCGGGATGCGCTGGGCCAGTCGTCCGGCTTCCAGTCGTTCCAGTACCGCGCAATCGAATACATGGTGGGCAACAAGAATGCCGCCATGATGCGCCCGCATGAACATGTGGACGGGGTCTATGCCTGGCTCGAGGCGATCCGCCAGGACACCAGCCTCTATGACGAGGCCATCCGCTTGCTCGCCCGCAACGGCTTCGCCATCTCGGATGCGGCGTTGAAGCGGGACGTGTCGGCACCCTATCAGGCGGACGAAAGTGTTCGGCTGGCCTGGATCGAGGTCTACCGCGATCCGGCGCGCTACTGGCCGCTCTATGAGCTGGCTGAAAAGCTGGTCGACTTCGAGGACTATTTCCGGCGTTGGCGCTTCAACCATGTGACCACGGTGGAGCGTGTCATCGGCTTCAAGCGCGGCACGGGCGGCACGAGCGGGGTCAATTACCTCAAGCGCATGCTGGACGTGGTGCTGTTCCCCGAACTGTGGGCGCTGCGCGCCGACCTTTAACACCGGGGTGCCTGAAATGTGGAAGTGCCCGGCCCATCGCCGACACATCCGCCGCGCGGGCGGTCAGGAGCGAAGCACCCTCAGCCCCTGGCCGTCCCGCATCTTTGCCAGCATCTCCTGGCGCTCCCGGTTGGTTTCATAGAGCCGGGCAAAGTCGTCATAGGGCACGGGCCGGCTGAAATAGAAGCCCTGATACTCGTCGCAGCCATTCTCGACCAGCCAGTCGAGCTGTTCCCCCAGTTCCACGCCTTCGGCGACGATCCTGACGTTCAGGACCTGTCCCAGAGAAACGATAAGGCGGGTGATCGGGGCCGTTGTCTTCAGGTCGCGAATGAAGGTCTGGTCGATCTTCAGCACGTCGATGGGGTATTTCTGCAGATAGGCGAGGTTGGAATAGCCGGTGCCAAAGTCATCGATGATGATCTGGTAGCCATGGTTCTTCATTCGTTGAAGTGCGGTGCGGATCATCTCGCTGTCGCCGAGCAGGACGGACTCCGTGATCTCGAAGCCAAGCCGTTCCGGGTTGCAGCCGGTGTCCAGCGGCAGGCGCAGGATCTTGGTTATCAGGTCCGGATCGGAAAACTGGCGCGGGCTGAGGTTGATCGATAGGGAAATGTCGATGCCTTCGGCCTGCATCTGGGCCTGTTGCCGGGCGACATTGCGATAGACCCACTCGCCAACGTCGATGATCATGCCGGTTTCCTCGCAGGCCGGAATGAAGGACAGTGGTCCCAGCAACCCGCGCTCGGGATGCTGCCAGCGGATCAGGGCTTCGGCGGAGACGATGGCGCCGGTCTTCACGCAGAGACGCGGCTGGTAATAGAGGACGAACTCGTCCCGCTCGAGCGCGCGCCACAGATCTTTTTCGAGCGTGACTTTCTCTTCCAGCCGCTGGCGCAGATCCATCGAGAAGGGCGTGACCTTGCTCGACTTGTCGTTCTTGGCCTCGAACAGCGCCAGATCGCAGTGGCGCATCAAGGTGTCCATATCGGTCCCGTCGTCGGGGCAGATGCTGAGGCCGACCGCAAGCGTGGTGTGCAGCACATGCCCGGCAATGTCCATTGGCTCCAGGAAGAGATCGATCAGCTGGCGCCCGAATTCCTGCGGATTGAGCGTGCCGGTGCGGTCGGGAATGCAGACCAGGAATTCGTCGCCGCCAAGGCGGGCCACGGTGCCGCGCTCGGCAACAAAGCCGGACAGCCGCCCGGCCACCGCCTTCAGCAACAGGTCGCCGACCGCGTGGCCCAGCGTGTCATTGACGGTCTTGAAGCCGTTGAGGTCGATGAAATAGAGGTAGAGGCTTTGTGCGTCGGTGGTGGCGTTGCGGATCATCTTCGGCAGATGCGCCTGCAGGAAGACGCGATTCGGCAGGCCGGTCAGAAGGTCATGGTCGGCAAAGAAACGCGCCCGTTCCTGGGTTTCCTTCAACTCGGTGACATCGATCTCGCTGACAAGATAGGCCTGGACGCCGGTCACGGCATCCCGGCAGATCCGCGCGGTGATCTCGTGCCAGCGGATGCCCCGATTGGTCCGGGTCTGGGCGACCACCTTGCAGTCCGAGCCGTAGTCCAGCGCTCCGGTCAGCGCATCGGCCACGGTTGCGTCCACAAGGCGATTGTGCAGGGTCAGGTCAGGGTCGATCTGGGACGCGCGCGAAGCAGGGTTGCGGTAGAGCGGGGCGCCGTTGCGGGAGAACAGCGAAATCATCACCGGGGTGTGCAGCAGCGCCTCGGCGCTGCGCAGCGTTTCCGGCCGGATGTCATGATTGACCGTGCCCTCGCACAGCATGGCCATGCGGCCATCACGCAGGCGCAGTCCGCGGAACACCACCTGGAGCGTCTTCGGGATGCCGTTCGGATAGATGGTCCAGTTCTCGGAGAAGGTTGCATCCCCGCGGCAGAAATCTGCCCGGTACTGGTCAAGGCGCTCTGCGACGGCACGGGACATGTCGACACCCAGGTCCCGCCTGCGCAGTTCTGCCAGGCTGGTGGCTCCCCAGACGTCAAGAGCACTATGGTTGGCCCAGACGATGCGCTTGCGTTCAAAATCGAACACCCACATCGCCGTTGCGATCCGGTCGACCTGAGCCATCAGCTCTCGGGGGTCGATCGTGTCGATCAAGTCGATGTCGGCTTCGGTGAGCGTCATGTCATCCTGCCTGGGGATCAAGCGCGATGCCGTTGGGGGAGGGCCTGCCGACGGAAAATGATCCAGGCGGGGAAGCCGTCAAAGCCTCTTGCCTTCTCACTATCCTCGTCCATGTGCGGGCTTGAACCAACAGTCTCGCGTCTCAATTGTGGATTGCACCAATCGTAATCAACTTTCCGAAAAAAGTGTGGTTTAAGACTTAACGCCCTCAGTTAATATTCGGTGAAACAGATCGTAAGTGTTTATAAAATTTGAGTGGTTCTGGGCACCCAGATAGACCATGCAACTGTATCGTGGTGTGCCGAAACATATATATCATCGGCAGGCGTGTAGTTCGGTTCAGTTCTTGAGGGCGTCAAGGCCCGCACTCATTTTCATTCATCCGAAAGTACATGATGGGTGAAGACGACGTAGCGTCAGCGGCCAGTTACAGCGGTCCAAAGCTGCTTCGGGTGCGTTGCAAAGGTAAGTCGGGAAAGAATAGCCGGCCGGCTGCCGCATCAATCCTTGTCCGGTGATATTCTCGCATTGCGAGCGGGGTGAAATTATATATTATCTTGCCACGGTCATTTTCGTGCGTGGTCAGCGCCTGTGCCGTGTGTCTGGCTGGGGATGGGAGGTCTCTTGCGCAACATCATTGATATAACGCCGCCCTTGCGAGTGACGTCCGCCGTGTTTCCGGGCGACGCGCGTTACGAGGCCCGCACCACATTTGCGATGGGGCCAGGATGTCCGGTAAACGTGGCCGCTTTTACTATGTCCGTGCATTGCGGCGCCCATGCGGATGCGCCGCTGCACTATGCAGAAGGGGCGGCCTCGATCGACAAGTTGTCGCTCGAAGATTTCGTCGGTCCGGCGCGGGTCCTCGATGTCCGGGGCACGAGTGCGCTGGTCGGGCCGGAAGCGCTTGCCGGTCGCCTCGATGGGGTGCCGCCGCGCGTGCTGCTGCGGCTCACCGATGGACTGGATCCCGATGTCTGGCCGACCGGCTTCCGGGCGCTTGCCCCTGAAACGGTCGCGGTGCTGGCGGCAGCGGGGGTTCGGCTGGTCGGGGTTGACGTGCCGTCGGTGGATCCAGAAACTTCCAAGGACCTGCCCTCTCACATGGCATTTTTTCGCCATGACATGCGCATTCTGGAAAATCTTGACTTAAGTAAAGTTCCGGAAGGTGAATTTGAGTTGATTGCGCTGCCCATCCCGTTAGAAGGGCTGGATGCTGCGCCTGTACGGGCAATTCTGAGGTCGTTGGCCTGAAGCCCAAAGACCGAAGAGCTGTCCGTGGGGAGCGGGTGCAAGCCAAGATGAAAAACCTGAAAACAACAACAGGGCGCCAGGTGCGAGCCGGCGGCGGGGATGGACAGATGCTGGAACTTGACCAGCTTGTGAAGCAGTTCGGTGGATTCCGGGCTGTCGACAAATGCAGCTTCAATGTCCGGGAGGGCACGATCACCGGTCTCGTCGGTCCCAACGGGGCGGGCAAGACGACACTTTTCAACCTGATTGCCGGAGCATTTCCGCCAACAGCCGGCACGATCCGCTTCCTTGGCGAGGACGTCACCGGCCTGCCCGCCAATGAACTGTTTCATCGCGGGCTGGTGCGGACCTTCCAGATCCCGCATGAGTTCCACCGGCTGACGGTGCTGGAGAACCTGATGATGGTTCCCCCGTCGCAGCCCGGCGAGAAACTGCTGGCCAACTGGCTGAGCTGGGGCAAGGTGCGCGACGCTGAGCGTGTGGTGGAAGCCCGCGCCCAGGAAACGCTGAAGTTCCTGGAACTGACCCATGTGGCCGATGTGCGCGCCGGAAACCTGTCCGGTGGCCAGAAGAAACTTCTGGAACTCGGCCGCACCATGATGACCGACGCCAAGCTGGTGCTGCTTGACGAGCCGGCCGCCGGCGTCAACCGCACGCTGTTGCGCAAGCTCGAGGAAAAGATCCAGATCCTCAACAAGGAGCGCGGCTACACCTTCATCCTGATCGAGCATGACATGGAAATGATCGAGAAGCTGTGTGACCCGGTCATCTGCATGGCCGAGGGCAAGGTGCTGATCTCCGGCGACTTCCAGACCGTGCGGTCCGATCCCCGGGTGCTTGAGGCCTATCTTGGCGAAACCCAGGGAGATGCTGCATGAACGTCTTGATGAACATGCAGGATCTCGTCGGTGGCTATGGCGAGGCCGACATCCTGCAGGGCGTGTCGATGGTCGTGCACGAGAAGGAGATCGTCGTCATCGTCGGTCCCAACGGCGCGGGCAAGTCGACGGCGATGAAGGCGGTGTTCGGGCTTCTCACCATCCGTGGCGGCTCGATCCGCTTCGATGGCGACGACATCACCGGCTGGGCCCCGAACCGCATCGTGCAGCGCGGCATCTGCTATGTGCCGCAGGTGGACAACATCTTCCGTGAAATGAGCATTCACGAGAACCTGGAGATGGGCGGTTTCCTGCGCAAGGGCGACCTCAGCGCCGGATACGACCGGATCTACACCCTGTTCCCGGACCTCAAGGAGCGTCGCCGCACCCTGGCCGGAAACCTCTCCGGTGGCCAGCGCCAGATGGTGGCCATGGGCCGCGCGCTGATGCTGGATCCCAAGCTTCTGCTTCTCGACGAACCGACGGCCGGTCTTTCGCCGAAATACATGGAACAGATCTTCCAGATCAGCCGGGACGTGCGCGACACGGGCGTCGCCATCCTGCTGGTGGAACAGCACGCCAAACAGGCGCTTGCCTTTGCCGACCGGGCCTATGTCCTGGCGTCGGGGGCCAATCGCCATGAAGGCACCGGCGCTGAGCTCCTCGCCAACCGCGAGGTCGCTGACATGTTCCTCGGCGGATGAGGCGGACGATCCATGACCGTGATTGATTTTCTCAACTTCCATATCGTGCCGGGCATCGTCATCGGTTCGATCTACGCGCTGGGTGCCGTCGGCATCACGCTGATTTTCGGCATCCTGCGCTATGCCCATCTGGCACATGGTGATCTTGCAACGCTCGGCGCCTTTCTCGCACTGGCGCTGGTGCAGCTCCTGGGCGTGCCGCCGCTGGTGGTGCTTCCCTTCGTGATCGTCCTGACCGCCGGTATCGCTGTCGGTATTGACCGCATCTTCTATGACGCCTTCCGAGAGCGGCCGAAAATCATCACCGTGATGTCGTCGCTCGGCATCGCGCTGATGATCCGGGCGGTGGTGCAGGTTGTCTGGGGTGTCAACACCCAGACCTACACCCGCGGCCTGGTCAGACCGGACGATTACTTCGGGCTGCGCCTGCGCGACCGCGAGATCTATACCGTCGCGGCGATGATCGGATTGGTCGTTGCGCTGCAGCTGTTCCTGAACCGCTCCAAATGGGGCAAGGCCATGCGCGCCATGTCGGACAACCCGAACCTGGCGCTCCTGTCCGGCATCGACAACCGCAAGGTCGTCATGCTGACCTGGATCATCTCCGGCGGCCTGTGTGCGGCGGCCGGCGTCTTCCTCGGCCTCAACACCGAACTGAAGCCGATGATGGGCTGGTCGATGCTGCTGCCGATGTTTGCCGCAGCGATCCTGGGCGGTGTCGGCCGGGTCGAGGGCGCCGTGCTCGGCGGCCTGATCGTTGGCATCGCAGAGGAACTGTCCGTGCTGGTTCTGCCCAGCGAGTACAAGGCCGCAATGGCCTTTGCCATCCTGCTCGTGATGCTGCTGGTCCGTCCGACCGGCCTGCTGCGCGGCAAGGTGCTCTGAGGGGAGGCGAGAGATGGAACTGGCTCTGGGACTTGCCAACTACGCGCTCTTCATGGGCGTCTTCATCGGCATCTATGCCATCCTGGCCCTCGGGCTGAACATCCAGTGGGGCTATTCCGGCCTCTTCAACGCGGGCATCGCCGGGTTCTTCGCCGTTGGCGCCTATACCTCCGCGATCCTGACAAGCCCCTATGCCGAAGGGCGGATCGGCGGCTTCGAACTGCCGACGCTCGTCGGCTGGGTCGGCGCCATGGTGGTCGCCGGGCTGGTGGCCTGGCCAATCGGCAAGGTCTGCCTGCGCTTCCGCTCCGACTATCTCGCCATCGCCTCGATCGGCATTGCCGAGATCATCCGCCTGGTGATCAAGTCGGAAGACGTGCTGACCAACGGGGCCAAGGGCATCAACAACATCCCGCGCCCCTTCGGTGATCTGCCCTATGTGGAGTCGCAGATCGCCTATCTTGCGATTGTCCTTCTGGTCCTTGCCATCGTCTATGTGGCGGTCGAGCGGCAGTACAACGCCCCCTGGGGCCGGATGATGCGTGCCGTGCGCGACAATGAAGTCGCGGCCACCGCCATGGGCAAGGACATCGCCTTCCGCCGCCTGCAGGCCTTCATCTTCGGGTCGGCGCTGATGGGGCTGGGCGGCGCGCTGTTCGCGCATTTCAGCCGGTCGATCACCCCGGAGGCGATTGATCCGATGGTGGCGACCTTCCTTGTCTGGATCATGCTGATCCTGGGCGGATCGGGCAACAATCGCGGTGCGATCCTCGGGGCGGCGGTTGTGTGGATCATCTGGTCCGTTTCAGAGATTGCAACCGACCGGCTGCCGCATGAATATGCGGTTCAGGCGAAATACATTCGTGTGTTTCTGATCGGGCTGATGCTGCAGCTGGTGCTGAGGTATCGTCCGGAAGGTCTCCTGCCCGAACCGTTGGGCGGTGCGCGCAATGCGCCCGCTGCGACGGCGAAGGCAACGCCGCGCAAGGGGCATTGACAGCTTCGATGCGGCGGGGCAGGCCTCAAGCTGCATCAGGAAAAGGTCCCCGGCAACAAGGGGACCGATCACCGAGCAGGATCCCGGCTCGTCCGGTTCCAGCTTCAGAGGGGCGACACAGCTCCTGGAACAAGAAGTGGAGGTTTGGAAATGAATAAGAAGGTTCTGGCACTCGCCGGTTCGCTCCTGGCGGCCACCGCACTCACCGGCACTGCCGCACAGGCTGATGTCAAGATCGGCCTGCTCGGTGGCATCACCGGCCCGATCGCAGCCATGGCGCCGGCCATGCTGCTGTCCGCTGAACTGGCAATTTCCGAAGTCAACGCCCAGGGCGGCATCGGCAACGGCGAAAAGCTGGTGCAGGTCACCGGCGACAGCGCCTGCAATCCGCAGAACGGCACGGACGCCGCCACCAAGGCCGTCAACATTGACGGCGTTGTCGGCCTCGTCGGCCCGCACTGCTCGGGCGCTGTGATCGCAGCGGCCAACTCCGTCGCCATCCCGGCCGGCATTGCGCTGATTACTCCGTCGGGCACCTCGCCGGAGATCACCAACCTGAAGGACAACGATCTGGTTTTCCGGACCGTTCCCTCGGATGACTACCAGGGCCGTGCCCTGGCCCGTTCGCTGAAAGAGCAGGGCATGGAGAGCGTTGCCGTTGCCTATCTGAACAATGACTACGGTTCGGGCCTGGCCAACGCGTTCAAGGCCGAGTTCGAAGCCATCGGCGGCAAGATCACTGCCTTTGCCGCGCATGAAGGCGAGAAGGCGTCGTACCGTTCGAACCTGGCAGAGCTGGCCAAGGGCGGTTCCGACACCCTGGTCATCTTCGATTATGGTGATGGCAGCGGCCTGACCATGCTGCGTGAAGCGCTGGAGAACGGCTTCTTCACCAACTACGTCGGCGCGGATGGCATGAAGTCCGACGCTCCGATCAAGGAACTGGGCGCCAACAACCTCGGTACCTTCCTGGCTTCGGCACCGGTTGGCGAGAAGTCCGATTCGCTCGAAGTCTTCGCCAAGAACTTCAAGGACATTGGCGGCGATCCGGATGCGGTCTTCGTGACCACCTCCTATGACGCTACCTTCCTGATGGCTCTGGCCATTGAAAAGGCCGGTGGAGACAAGGCCAAGGTCGGTGCAGCCCTGCGCGAGCTGACCTCTGCCACGGACGGCGAAGCCGTGATGCCGGGCGAGTGGTCCAAGGCCAAGGCGCTGATCGCCGAAGGCAAGCCGCTCGTCTATAAGGGCGCGGCCGGCACCTACAACTTCGATGCCGCTGGCGACGTCCCGGGCGTGTACGCTCTGTTCAAGGTCGGTGCAAACGGCTTCGAAAAAGTCGCTGACATGAAGTAATCCTGCCAGTTTGGCATGGATTTATGGCCGGCGGTCCCATAGGGGCCGCCGGTTTGTCTTTGTGCGGGCGGATCACCACTTCTGGAAAATGAACCAGGCGCCGGCGGCGATGAGGGCAAAGCCGATGAAATGGTTCAGGCGGATGGGTTCGCCGAGATAGAAGACGGAAAACACGGCAAAGACCGAGAGCGTCAGGACTTCCTGGATGGTCTTCAGCTCGGCGGCGCTGAAATAGCCATGCCCGATCCGGTTGGCCGGCACCTGCAGGCAGTATTCGAAGAAGGCAATGCCCCAGCTTGCCAGGATGACCAGCCACAGGGCGGTGCCCTTGAACTTCAGGTGGCCATACCACGCGAAGGTCATGAAGATGTTGGAGGCCAGCAACAGGCCGATGGTTGTCACGGGAACGGGCAGCGAGGTCATGGCAGGATCCAAAGGAAAGCCGGGTGGACGTCTCCACCCCGTTCCCAGCTCCTAGCCGTTTCGCTGATGGGCAGCAACTGCCGTCGCTGGCCCGGGCCCCGTCACTTGGTGAGAATCAGCTTGCCCAGTTTGGTGATGGTCAGCCGATAGGTTTCCTCATTGTGCCGGATGCGGATTTCGCGGTTGCCGCGGAACAACGTCGCGCTGTCCATCTGGCTATTGTCCTCGCGCGGCGCAGAAACTTTGCGCAAGGAAGGAAGGGTGAGCTTTGCCTGGCGCGGATTGGCGTCTGCCATCTGGTTTCCCCGATACTTCAAGAGTTTAGAGGCGTTCCAAGTTGCGAGTAGCTCGCAACAATTAACTTGACTCTAATACTCAGAATAAAGTACCAAGACAAGGCCTGAACGGCGCTGCCCCGGAAATCGCGTCCTCCGGCCCGGCGTCTCAGGCAAGACTGATCTCCAGTCAAAATGCCAGGCAAGCCAGCTGTTTTCTCCTCTCCCTCAAACGGCAAGCCAGCCCGGTATTTTTGGAAAGCCTTCAGCGAGAAGCGCCGGCTGAAAGAGCACAAGCCAAGGCAATCGCGGACCTTGCAGCCCCCAAATGACATCCTCAAACGTATCGAAACCAGGGATCCTGGATCCTGATGCGTCAGGCAAAGCACGCCGTTCGCGCCGTCCCGGCCTTGTGCCGGGACCTGTTCAAATGACAAGGGGAAGTTGCCAACGCGCCGCGCCAAACAAACAGGTCCCGGCACAAGGCCGGGACAGCGCGGAAGAATGAGGCGCGTAACGAGGACGCTGCCTTCGCCGTCAGCTGGCAGCAGCCATCGGTTCGTCGATGTGCAGGAGCTGGCGCAGGTCGAGGCGGTTCTCGGAGATGTCGTGGATCGTCTTCTGGTCCAGCACGTCCATGAAAGCCTCAAGCGCCTCGTGCAACACGCCGTTGAAGCCGCAGGTGGTCAGGATCGGACAATCCTTGCGGCCGGAGTTGAAGCACTCGGCCAGATAGAACGAGTCTTCCGCGGCGCGGACAACTTCGCCGATGGTGATCTTTTCCGCCGGGCGGGCGAGGGTGATGCCGCCGTTGCGACCACGGATGGTCTTGATGAGATCCGCATCGACAAGGACCTTCATGATCTTGAACAGATGCGTCTCGGACATGGCAAAGCTGGAGGCAATGTCAGCCACCTTGCTGGGCCTGTCGGGGTTCGCTGCGCAGTACATCAGCGTGCGAACGGCGTAGTTGGTTTGTTGAGTAAGGCGCATAGGTTTAGATATGTCCACTGCCGGCCCCTGCGTCAATGGGCAAGGCGGCGGGAGCAGACAAAATCTGACATCCGGGTTCAGCGAATTCAGAGCGCGCCGTGTTTGGCGAGCCTGACCGGGGCAATTGCGTCGGTGCAGGGCCTGTCGGCACTCGCTCCAGTCTGCGGCGGCAGGTTCTCCGGCAGGAAGATGTCGATGCCGATCCGCTCCTGCGCATCGAGGATGGGCTGGCCATCGATGAGAGCTTTCAGCACCCGGACGGCGCTGCGAATCTCGTGCCCCGGATCCTGAGCGATCAAGGCGGCAATGGTGCCGCGCTCAAGTGCGACGCGGGTGTAGGGCGTCAGTTCATGGGCGATGAACGTGACACGGCCAGCCTGGCCAGCTTCCTCCAGCGCGGCAATGACGCCCCGGTTGCCGGCGCCGATGTTGTAAAGGCCCGCGAGATCGGGATGTTCGGCCAGAAGCTTGCGGGTGAGGTCATAGGTCCGGTCGTTGTCGTCACGGCCCTCGCGGACACGGACCGGCTCGAACTCGGGATAAAGCTCTTCAAAGACTTCCAGGCAGCCGCCGTGGCGTTCGGCATGGTCCCGCAGGCCCAGCGAACCGGCGATGAAGCCGATCCGGGCCCGGTGCCCCTGCCGGTTGCCAGCAAGAAAGCGGCCCAGCAAGCGTCCGGCCACCCGTCCTGCCGCCATGTTGTCGATGCCGACGAAATGCGCCCGTGCCGAGGTTGGATGATCGGAGACCAGGGTCACCACGGGGACGCCGCGCAGGGTCAGCCGGTCGATGGCGGCACGTACTTCCGGCGAGGAGGGCGCAACGACGGCAACGCCGTCGCAGCCGGTGCGATCCAGCAGCGCCAGCGTTCCGGCGACCGAATGGCTGTCGAAGGCATCAATGTCCTGAACGGTGAGGGCGACCCGTTCACCGGCAACGCGCGAGGCGATGCGCTCGGCCTCCTGCCGCAGATCGGCCATGAAGGCGTTGGGACCGTTGGGGATGAGAAAGGTCAGGCGATAGAGCCGGCGCTTGGCGAGATTGGCGGCAAAGACATCGGGCGTGTAGCCGAGCGCTTTCACCGCAGTCTCGACCTTTTCAATGGTCGCGGGCCGGACGCCGGGGCGCCGGTTCAGTACCCGGTCAACGGTTGCCAGGCTGACGCCGGCTTTCCTGGCCACATCGTGAATGGTGATCCGCTGCATGATACATCGCCCTCAAACCCCACCTGAACTATATCGCAGGTGACAGGTTTGTCAGCCATTTTGTTGCAATGCAAAAAGCTGCGCCGGCTGAGGAGAGGAGCTGCTTTTCCGCCAATGAAGGGCGCAGCTCAGGCGCTGGCCCCGGCAGCATGGCCAGAGGCCCAGGCCCATTGAAAATTGAAGCCGCCGAGATGGCCTGTCACGTCAACCACCTCGCCAATGAAATAGAGCCCGGGTACATTGATCGCTGCCATTGTCTTTGAGGACAGGTCGTCCGTATCCACCCCGCCGAGTGTCACTTCCGCCGTGCGGTAGCCCTCCGTGCCGGCTGGCAGCAGCGACCAGGCATTGAGCCGGTCGGCGGTCTGGCGCAGCACCTTGTCCGAAAGATCGGCAAGGCGCCCGCCGAGGCCGTATTCGGTTGCAAGTTCCTCCGCCAGCCGGCGCGGCAGGATGTGGCCGACGGCGGTGCGGATGTCCTGACGGCCCTGCGCCTGCTTGGCGTCCTTTAGCGCGGCGAAGACATCTGTGCCGGGGGCAAGATCAACGCTGATCGGCTGGCCTTCCCGCCAGTAGGAGGAAATCTGCAGGATCGAGGGCCCGGACAGGCCCCGATGCGTGAACAGCAGGCCTTCCCGGAAGGATGTCTTATTGAAGCGCACAATGGCGTCCACCGACACGCCGGCGAGCTTCTGGCACAGGGCCTTGTTGGCGTCGGAGAAGGTGAGGGGGACGAGGGCCGGACGCGGAGGCACGACCTTCAGTCCGAAGCGCTTGGCGATGTCGTAGCCGATGCCGGTGGCGCCCATCTTCGGGATCGATGGTCCCCCTGTCGCCACCACCAGGGACGTCGCCTCGACGCGGCCGCGCGAGGTCTCGATCACGAAACGATCATCCGGCTTGCTGATGTCGGTGAAGCCAGTTTCCAGCCACAGTTTGCCGCCGGCCTTCTCCATCTCGGCGAGCAGCATCGTGATGATGTCCTGCGCGCTGTCATCGCAGAACAGCTGGCCGAGGGTCTTCTCGTGCCAGGGGATGCGGTGGCTGTCGACCAGCTTGAGAAAGTCCGCGGGCGTGTAGCGCTTCAGCGCTGAAACACTGAAACGCGGGTTCTGCGACAGGAAGTTCGCCGGGCTGGCATGAATATTGGTGAAGTTGCAGCGGCCGCCGCCGGAAATGCGGATCTTGTCCGCCGCGCGCTTGGCGTGGTCGAGGACGAGCACCGACCGGCCGCGCTTGCCCGCTTCGATGGCGCACATCAGGCCGGCGGCGCCAGCACCCAGGATCAGGACGTCAACTCGTGTCATGGCTGGCTTATAGCAAGAGGCGGATGACTTGCCTCCTGCTATTCGCAGGTCCGTTGCAGTCCAGTTTCAAGCCATGCAGCCGAGCAGTTCCGCCTCGCCGATCTGGCCGACAGGGCGACCGTTGTCGATGACGAGGACCGGACCCGAGCCCGCCCGCTTCAGGGCAATGACCTGGCGCAGCGGCGTCACCAGCTCGCAATTCGAGCTGCTGGTGGCGGAGGCGGCAACCGGGCTCATGATGTCCTGGGCGCGCAACACGTTGAGCGGGTTCATGTGGGCAACGAATTCCGCCACATAGGGCGTTGCCGGACGGCGGACGATTTCCTGCGGCGTGCCCAGCTGGATGACGCGGCCGCCCTCCATGATGGCGATGCGGCTGCCGATCTTGGCGGCCTCGTCGAGATCATGGCTGACGAAGATGATGGTCCGGTGCAGAGTTTGCTGCAGCTGGATCAGCTCGTCCTGCAGCTTGTCGCGGATCAGCGGATCCAGCGCGGAGAAGGGCTCGTCCATCAGCAGGATCGGCGCGTCGGTGGCAAAGGCACGGGCGAGGCCGACGCGCTGCTGCATGCCGCCGGACAGCTCGTGCACCTGCTTGTTGCCCCAGCCGCCGAGGCCGACCAGTTCGAGCTGTGCGGCCACGCGCTTGCTGCGCTCAGCAAGGCCCATGCCGGCGAGTTCGAGACCGAAGCCGACATTTTCGGCGACCGTGCGCCAGGGCAGCAGCGCAAACTGCTGGAACACCATGGCGACACGGCTGCGCCGCAGCCGGCGCAGGCGCTCCTCGCCGCAAGTCGCCGGATTGACGAGATCCTCGCCATCCCGCACCAAGGTCTCGCCCCGGATGACCGGATTGAGACCGTTGACGGCGCGCAGAAGCGTTGACTTGCCGGAGCCGGACAGGCCCATCAGCACGATGACCTCGCCGGGCTGGACGTCGAAAGTGGCGCCTGCGACACCGAGTGTCTGGCCGGTCTCGTCCTGGATCTCGCGCCGGGTTTTGCCGGCATCAATCAGCGGCAGCGCCTTGTGTGGCTTGGTGCCAAAGACGATGTCGACATTGCGGAAGGAAACGATCGGATCGCTCATCAGCGGCCTCCCGTCGGGCGGCCGAGCCGGAAGAACCGGTCGAGCACGATGGCGATCAGGACGATGGCAACGCCAACCTCGAAGCCCATGGCGATGTTTACGGTGTTGAGCGCGCGCAGCGTTGGAACGCCAAGGCCATCAGCACCGACGAGCGCGGCAATCACCACCATCGACAACGACAGCATGATGGTCTGTGTCAGGCCGGCCATGATCTGCGGCAGGGCATAGGGCAACTCCACCTTCCATAACAGCTGCCAGCGGGTGGCGCCGAAGGCGTGGCCGGCCTCCAGAAGCTGGGTCGGTGTGGAAGAGACACCAAGCTGGGTCAGTCGGATCGGCGCGGGCAGGGCGAAGATGACCGTGGCAATGAGGCCCGGCACCATGCCGAGGCCGAACAGGATCAGCGCCGGGATGAGGTAGACGAAGGTCGGGATCGTCTGCATCAGATCAAGAACCGGCTGCAGCGCCGTGTAGAAATTCGGCCGATGGGCGGCCAGCACGCCGATCGGCACGCCGACGGCCATGCACACCGTGGAGGCCCCGAGCACCAGCGCAAGGGTGTTAGTGGTTTCTTCCCAGAAGCCCAGATTGATGATGATGAGCAAGGACCCGAGGACGAAAAGCGGGAAGCTGATATTCCGGCGCACGACGAAGGCAAGAACCGTCACGGCGCCGACGACCACCAGCGGATCCGGTGTCTGAAGGACATAGAGAATGGCACCGATCATCGCTTCGAGACCGACGGCAATTCCATCAAAGAACCAGGACGCATGGGTTGTCAGCCAGTCGACGAGGGCCTTGGCCCATTGCCCGAATGGCAGCTTGTGGCTCGTCAGATAATCCAAGGGTCACCTCTCCCAGCTGAGGTCAGGTCCGCAACAGGTGCGGGTCCGGCTGGCCGCAGCGCGCCGCGGCCAGCCGGACGCTGCTTGTCTCAGAGGCCGAGGGCCAGCTTGACCGCGTCCATGGCGCTCTCGCCGTCGCGGGTCTTGACGTCCTTGAGCCAGCCCTCGATGAGCTGCGGGTTGGCCGACAGCCAGCTCTGGGCGGCAATGGCCGGATCCTGGCCACCGTCGAGGATCTTGCTCATGATCTCGTTTTCGAGCGCCAGGGTGAAGTTCAGGTTCTTCAGGAACTGGCCGACATTCGGGCATTCCTCAAGAAAGCCCGCGCGCACGTTGGTGTAGATGGTCGCGCCGCCGAGATTGGGGCCGAATACGTCGTCGCCGCCCTCGAGATAGGCGATCTCGAAATTCGAGTTCATCGGGTGCGGTTCCCAGCCGAGGAAGACGACATCTTCCTTGCGCTTGGTGGCGCGGGAGACCTGGGCCAGCATGCCCTGCTCGGAGGACTCGACGATCTGGAAGCCCTTGAGGCCGAACTGGTCGCCATCAATCATGCCGAGGATGAGGCGATTGCCATCGTTGCCGGGCTCGATGCCGTAGATCTTGCCGGCAAGTTCCTCCTGGAACTTGGCGATGTCGCCAAAGCTCTTGAGGCCCTTGTCATAGGTGTATTTCGGCACGGCGAGGGTGTATTTCGCCCCTTCGAGGTTCGCCCGCACGGTTTCAACGGACTTGTCATCGCGATAGGGCGCAATATCGGCCTCCATCGTCGGCATCCAGTTGCCGAGGAAGACATCAATGTCCTTGTTCTTCAGCGACGCATAGGTCACCGGAACGGACAGGACCTTGACGTTGGTCTCGTAGCCGAGCGCCAGGAGGATGGTGGAGGCAACAGCGGTGGTCGCCGTGATGTCGGTCCAGCCGACATCCGAGAACCGCACGGTCTTGCAGCTGTCCGGTTCGGCGGCCTGGGCGTGTGTTGCAGTCGCCAGTCCCAAGGCGCCAGTCATGGCCAGGGCCAAGGCTGCGCCGGTGATGGAAGTGAATACGCGCTTCATCCGGTTGTCTCCCGCTGTTGTAGGCGCCCCGGTACACGGGGGCGTTCGCCGGTGTTCAGTCCCAATGAACCCCGGACGGACATCTCAAACAATGGGCAACCGATTGATTTAGCCGTCTTTGCGGCAGGTTTGCCCCTCTGGTGAGACTTAATGAACCATTGACCATCG
Organism: Pannonibacter sp.; assembly: GCF_051860505.1. Taxonomy (NCBI): domain Bacteria; kingdom Pseudomonadati; phylum Pseudomonadota; class Alphaproteobacteria; order Hyphomicrobiales; family Stappiaceae; genus Pannonibacter; species Pannonibacter sp. The sequence continues at coordinate 42,482 of NZ_JBHYDX010000003.1, forward strand.
GCTTTGGCAAGTTTTGATTGATTGATCGTTCAATTAAAAATAATCATTTACGACCACCGGGAGAACGACATGCCAAGGATCGGGATGGAGGCGGAGCGCAGGCGCAGCCTGATCGCGGCGACAGTCGATGCGATTCACGAACAGGGCTATTGCGACGTGACCATTGCGCAGATCGCGCGCAAGGCCGGCGTATCAGGCGGGCTCGCGCATCACTATTTCGGCTCCAAGGATCAGTTGCTTGCCGCCACCATGCGCCATCTGCTGCATGAACTGGGCGAGGGCATCCGGGCGCGGCTGGCGGAAGCAGAAACGCCGCGCGCGCGCCTGTCAGCGATCATCGCCGGCAACTTCGAGACGGGACAGTTCCGCGAGGCGGTGATTGCCGCCTGGCTGGCGTTCTATTCACAGGCCCGCACCAATCCGGCCAGCCAGCGCTTGCTGCGCATCTATTCTGCCCGCCTTGTCTCGAACCTGACGCACAGCCTGCGTAGCTTTCTGCCATTGGCTGAAGCGCAGCTGGTGGCCGAGGGCACGGCCTCGATGATCGACGGGGTGTGGATCCGCCGCGCGTTGAAGGAGGCGCCGCCGGATCCCGAGGCTGCCATCCGCCTCGTCGAGGACTATGTCGAGGCGCAGATCCAGTTGCACAAGGCCCGCTCGTCCGGAGCTGCTGTGACCTTTTCCGATCCGGAGCCCTTTGCATGAGCGACACGTTTGACTTCATCATCGTCGGAGCGGGTTCTGCGGGCTGTGCGCTGGCCTATCGGCTGTCCGAGGATCCGAAAAACCGGGTGCTGGTGCTGGAGTTCGGCGGGACGGACGCCGGGCCTTTCATCCAGATGCCGGCGGCGCTGTCCTATCCGATGAACATGAGCCGCTACGACTGGGGCTTTGAGAGCGAGCCCGAGCCGCATCTGGGCGGTCGCATTCTGGCGACCCCGCGCGGCAAGGTCATCGGTGGCTCGTCTTCGATCAACGGCATGGTCTATGTGCGCGGCCACGCGCGCGACTATGACACCTGGGAAGAGATGGGCGCCATCGGCTGGGGCTACCGGCACGTGCTGCCCTATTTCCAGCGCCAGGAGGAGACCCCGACCGGCGACGATGGCTTCCGGGGCCGCTCCGGTCCGCTGCATGTGCAGCGTGGCACCAAGTGGAACCCGCTGTTCGATGCCTTCATCAAGGCCGGCAAGCAGGCGGGCTACGAGACCACGGCCGACTACAACGGCCAGAAGCAGGAGGGCTTCGGCGACATGGAGATGACCGTGAAGAACGGTCAGCGCTGGTCCGCCGCCAATGCCTATCTGAAACCTGCCTTGAAGCGCGGCAATGTCGAGATCGTCAAGGGCGCTTTCGTCCGCCGGGTGGTCATCGAGAACGGGCGGGCAACGGGCGTCGAGTACCAACGCGGCTCCGGCGCGCCCGTCACGGTGCGGGCGGCGCGGGAAGTGATCCTGTCGGCCTCGTCGATCAACTCGCCTAAGATCCTGATGCTGTCGGGCATCGGACCGGCAGCGCATCTGCGCGAGATGGGTGTCAACGTGGTTGCTGACCGGCCGGGCGTCGGTGCCAACCTGCAGGACCATCTGGAACTCTATATCCAGCAGGCCTGCACCCAGCCGATCACGCTCTACAAGCACTGGAACCTTGTTTCCAAGGCTCTCATCGGGGCGCAGTGGCTGTTCACGCGCAAGGGCCTCGGCGCCTCGAACCAGTTCGAGGCCTGTGCTTTCATCCGCTCCAAGGCCGGCGTCGAGTATCCCGACATTCAGTATCACTTCCTGCCTTTTGCCGTGCGCTATGACGGCAAGGCGGCCGCCGAGGGGCATGGCTTCCAGGCCCATGTCGGGCCGATGCGCTCCAAGTCACGTGGCCGCATCCGCCTGACATCGGGTGATCCGCTGGCCAAGCCCTCGATCCTCTTCAACTACATGTCGCATCCCGACGACTGGGCCGATTTCCGCACCGCGATCCGGCTCACCCGCGAGATCTTCGGGCAGGAAGCCTTTGCGCCCTATCGCGGCCGCGAGATCCAGCCCGGTGCCGGCGTAGAGAGCGATGCGGAGCTCGACGCTTTCATCCGCGCGCATGTGGAGAGCGCCTATCACCCCTGCGGGTCCTGCCGCATGGGGGCTGCGAGCGATCCGATGGCGGTGGTGGATCCGGAATGCCGGGTCATCGGCGTCGAGGGCCTGCGCGTGGCCGACAGCTCGATCTTCCCGCAGGTGACCAACGGCAACCTCAATGCCCCGTCGATCATGGTGGGCGAGAAGGCCTCGGACCACATTCTCGGCAAGGCGCCGCTTGCGGCCTCCAATCTGGAGCCCTGGATCCATCCGCAGTGGCAAACGCGCCAGCGCTGAGCCATCCTGCGACCCAACGAACAGCAGGAGGCGTCTGCCAAGGCGGTGGCCGGTCCTGTTTCCCTCCTGACCGACTTGCAAGGACGACCTCATGCGCGCCCAGCCCCGAGCCTCCCATTTCATTGGCGGCGGATATGTCGAAAGCCCGAATGGCGCGGCCTTCGACAGCCTCTATCCCGCCACCGGCGAAGTCATCGCCCGCCTGCATGCCGCTGATGACCTGACCATCGAGGCCGCCATCTCCACCGCACGCGAAGGCCAGAAGATCTGGGCCGCCATCCCGGCAGCCGAGCGGGGCCGCATCCTGCGCCGGGCGGCGGAGATCCTGCGCGCCAACAACCGCGCCCTGTCCGAGCTGGAAACGCTCGACACCGGCAAGCCGCTGCAGGAAACGTTGATCGCCGATGCGGCCTCCGGCGCTGACTGCTTTGAATATTTCGGCAATCTCGCCGCCACGCTGACCAGCGAGCACATCGACCTTGGCGGTTCCTTCGCCTACACCCGCCGCGAGCCGCTCGGCATCTGCGTCGGTATCGGCGCCTGGAACTATCCGATCCAGATCGCCTGCTGGAAGGCTGCCCCCGCGCTTGCCTGCGGCAACGCCATGATCTTCAAACCCTCGGAAGTGACGCCGCTGAGCGCGCTGAAGCTGGCCGAGGCGCTGCTGGAGGCCGGCGTTCCGGCTGGCGTCTTCAACGTGGTGCAGGGCGCGGGCGAGGTTGGGGCCAAGCTCGTCTCGCATCCGGCGGTGGCCAAGGTTTCCGTCACCGGATCGGTGCCGACGGGCCGCAAGGTCGCGGGCCTTGCCGGCAGCAACCTGAAGCACCTGACGCTGGAACTCGGTGGCAAGTCGCCGCTGATCCTATTCGAGGATGCCCATCTCGACAACGCCGTCTCGGCGGCAATCAATGCCAATTTCTATTCCTCGGGCCAGATCTGCTCCAACGGCACCCGCGTCTTCGTGCATCGCAGCCTGAAGGACGCCTTCCTCAAGCGCCTGGCTGAACGCACTGCGAACGCCGTGCTCGGCGATCCGCTGGACGAGGCGACCAACATCGGCCCGCTCGTCTCCAAGCCGCAGCTCGACAAGGTGCTGGGCTACATCGAAATCGGCAAGGCTGAAGGCGCGCGGCTCGTCTGCGGCGGCGGGGAAGCCCAGGTGCCGGCGTTCCCGCAAGGCTGGTTCGTGCAGCCGACCGTGTTTGCCGATGTGACGGACGAGATGCGCATCGCCCGGGAAGAGATCTTCGGCCCGGTGATGTGCGTGCTCGACTTCGACAGCGAGGAAGAGGTGATCGCGCGGGCCAACGCGACCGAATTCGGTCTCGCCGCCGGTGTGTTTACCTGCGACATCCAGCGCGCCCACCGGGTGATCGGCCAGCTTGCCGCCGGTACTTGCTGGATCAACGCCTACAATCTCACCCCCATCGAAATGCCCTTCGGCGGCGTCAAGTCTTCCGGCATCGGCCGCGAGAACGGCCATGCCGCCATCGGCCACTACAGCCAGGTGAAGAGCGTCTATGTCGAGATGGGGGATGTTGCAGCGGCGTTCTGATCGTTCGTCGCCGGCTTGCCCAAGCGCTTGAGGTGAGGCTTCCCCCCCACCCCTTACCCCTCCCCACGAGGGGGAGGGGGGCGGCATGACCTCAAGCAGATTGAACTGCGTTCTGCGGGCAAGGCCTTTCAGCGCCCCTCCCCCTCGTGGGGAGGGGTAAGGGGTGGGGGGCGAACGGTTGCCGCCACACTCAAGCCCCTGAAAAACAAAACGGCCGGACACAAGGCCCGGCCATTTCTCATCGGTACTGCGGCGCGGCTCTTGTCAGAGCTTGCCGTCCAGCGCCGCGTCGAAGATCGACAGGGCGGCGTCGCGGGTCAGTTCGACCGGGTTGCCGCCGGCGGTCGGGTCGACGATGGCCATGTCGGCGATGAGGTCGCGCTTGGCGCCGTCGACGCCGAGGCCGCCGATGGTGTGCGGCACGCCGAGGTCGGAACGCATCTTCAGGATATGCGCCTGGAAACCGTCGAAGCCGCCGGCAATGCCGCAGAAGGCCGCCAGACGCTCGATCTTGGCCTCGATGGCCGGACGGTTGAACTTCAGCACATAGGGCATGAACACGGCATTGGTCATGCCGTGGTGCGTGTCATAGAGCGCGCCGACCGGGTGGGACAGGGCGTGGATGGCGCCGAGACCCTTCTGGAAGGCAACGGCACCCATGGCGCCCGCGCTCATCATGTGTCCACGCGCCAGAAGGTCGGAGCCGTTGGCGGCGACGATCGGCAGGTTGTGGATCGCCAGACGCGCGCCTTCGACCGCGATGCCTTCCGACATCGGGTGGTAGAACGGCGAGCACAGCGCCTCCAGGCAATGGGCGAGGGCGTCCATGCCGGTGCCGACGGTGATCATGCGCGGCATGCCGGTGGTCAGTTCCGGATCGCAGATGACATAGGCCGGCAGCATCTTCGGGTGGAAGATCACCTTCTTGGTATGGGTCGCCTCGTTGGTGACGACGCCGGCGCGGCCGACTTCCGAGCCGGTGCCGGCCGTGGTCGGGACGGCGACGATCGGGGCAATGCCGGCCGGATCGGCGCGGGTGTACCAGTCGCCGATGTCCTCGAAGTCCCAGATCGGGCGGGTCTGGCCGGACATGAAGGCAATCAGCTTGCCGGCATCGAGGCCGGAGCCGCCGCCAACCGCCAGCACGCCGTCATGGCCGCCGGCCTTGTAGGCGGCAACGCCTGCGGCAATGTTGCTCTCGACCGGGTTCGGCTTGACGTCGGAGAAGACGGCGCAGTCGATGCCATCGGCTGTCAAGAGGGCGACCATGTCGGCGATCATCGGCAGCTTCGCAAGGCCCGGATCGGTGACCAGCAGCGGGCGCTTCATGCCCGCGAGCTTGACGACGGCAGGCAGTTCCTTGATGCGGCCCGCGCCGAAGCGCACGGCGGTGGGATAGGACCAGTTCACGGACGGAAGAGCAGTCATGGGTCGGGCTTTCAGTCAGTTGGTGCGTTGGGGTCAACGCAGTGGATGGTGTTGAACGAGGAACAGGTCGGGCGTTGCAATCCCCCTCCCCCTTGAGGGGAGGGGTTAGGGGTGGGGGTCTGTGCCAACAGAAGCCAGCTTGTCGACGCCCGTTCCAGATCGCCCTTCCAGTCATTGCGGTCTCGGTCTGCTACCCCCACCCCCGACCCCTCCCCTCAAGGGGGAGGGGGGCGAGAGGCTTCGGCCAAGCGCGAGAGAGTTGCGGCATCGGGCTTCACCGACGAGCGATCCAGCCAGCGCCGCCCCTTTTTAATGCTCGAGGCGCAGGTGGTAGGACTTCGGGCGGGTCAGGTTGGCGAAGCCGACTTCCGACAGGGCGGCGCCCTTGCCGGTGTCCTTCACGCCGGTCCAGACAAGGCCGGGATCCACATAGTCGCAGCGGTTCATGAACACGGTGCCGGTCTCGATCTGGTGACCGATCTTCTCGGCAGCCACGGCATCCTCGGTCCAGATGGACGCGGTGAGGCCATAGGGGCTGTCGTTCATGAGCTGGATCGCCTCGGCGTTGTCCTTCACCTTCATGATGCCGACGACCGGGCCGAAGCTTTCCTCGCGCATCACCGACATCTGGTGATTGACGTTGGTCAGCACCTGCGGGGCGAGGTAAGGCGTGCCGGCCTTGTCCATGGCAAAGGCAGACATGTCGATATGGGCCTTGGCGCCCTTGCGGATCGCCTCTTCCGTCTGCTCGCGGACCCAGGTGGCAAAGCGGGTCTGGGCCATCGGGCCGATGGTGGTTTCCGGATCGAGCGGGTTGCCGAGCTTGTAGTCGCGCGTCATGGCGACGAAGCCGTCGACGAAGGCGTCGTAGCGGCTTTCGTGCACATAGATGCGCTCGATGCCGCAGCAGCACTGGCCGGAGTTGAAGAAGGCGCCGTCGACGAGGTTGGCGACCGCATAGTCGAGATCCGCATCGGCCATGACATAGGCCGGATCCTTGCCGCCAAGCTCCAGGCCCATGGTGGCGAAGGTGCCGGCCAGTGCCCGCTCGATGGCCTTGCCGCCGGCGACCGAGCCGGTGAAGTTGACATGGTCGATGACGCCGGAGCCGAGCAGCTTCTCGGTGCCGTCATGCGACAGCACGATGTTCTGGAACACGCCCTTCGGCAGGCCGGCCTTCTCGAAGGCAGCGGCAAAGCGCTCGCCGACCAGCAGCGTCTGCGCGGCGTGCTTGAGGATGACGACGTTACCGGCCATCAGCGCCGGGAAGATCGCGTTGCCGGCGGTCATGAACGGGTAGTTCCATGGTGCGATGACCATGACGATGCCGAGCGGCTCCATCTTCAGGTAGCGCTTGAAACCCGGGCGATCATTGCGTTCGATGTTGGCCAGCGCGCTTTCGGCAATGCTTGCCATGTAGCGGGTGCGCTCGGTAAGGCCGTTCTTCTCGCCGCCGTAGCGCACGGGGCGGCCCATCTGCCAGGCCAGTTCGGTGACGATGTCGTCGTTCATCGCCAGGAGGGCATCAAGCGCCTTGAGGCAGAGGTCAACGCGGGTGGCAAGCGGGGTCGCGGCCCAGCCGACCTGCGCGCTGCGGGCGGCGGTGACCACCCGTTCCACCGCGACAGCGTCCAGCGCCGCGCGTTCCGCATAGACCGATCCGTCGACCGGGGAGATGAGTTTGATCGTGTCCGACATGGGTCACCTTCAAGAAACACCGCCGGGTGCCGGCGGCTGCAGTGTTTGCCGGGACAGCGGCCCGGGTGATCCGGGCCAGCCATCCTCAGGCGCGTTCAAATCCGCGGGCGATCTCGTAATCGGTCACCACGCGGTCGAATTCTTCCTGTTCCCATTCGCCTGCACGCAGGTAGTGGTCAACCACCTTGTCGCCCAAGGCCTCGCGCAACATGGACGAGGCATTCAGCGCAGACAGCGCGTCACGCAGGCTGCGCGGGATTTGCTTGGCTTTCTCAGCCTCGTAGAGGTCGCCGGTCATGGGCGGAGCCAGTTCCAGATTTTCTTCGATGCCGCGCAGGCCGGCCGCGATCTGGACGGCAAGCGCCAGATAGGGATTGAGGTCTGAGCCGCCAATGCGGCATTCGACGCGCACGCCCTTCGAGCCCTCGCCGCAGAGCCGGAAGCCGGCGGTGCGGTTGTCGATCGACCAAACCATCCGCGTCGGCGCGAAGGTGCCCTTCTGGAAACGCTTGTAGCTGTTGATGTAGGGCGCCAGGAAATAGGTGTAGTCCGGCGCATATTTGATGAGGCCAGCCATGTAATGGCGCATCAGGTCCGACATGCCATGCGGCTTGGACGGATCGAAGAAGACGGGCTTGCCGTCCGTGGTCCAGAGCGACTGGTGCACATGGGAGGACGAACCGGTGCGGTCCTTGTGCCACTTGGACAGGAAGGTGGCACCATGGCCCTGCTGCCAGGCAATCTCCTTCACCGCATGCTTGGCGATGGAGTGGTAGTCGGCGCAGGACAGGGCGTCAGCGTAACGGATGTTGAGTTCTTCCTGGCCGGCTTCGGCCTCGCCCTTGGTGTTCTCCACCGGGATGCCCGCGGCATAGAGATGGTTGCGCAGCGGGCGCATCACATGCTCTTCCTTGGTCGTCGCCAGGATGTGGTAGTCCTCGTTATAGGCCGAGATCGGCTCCAGATCGCGGAAGCCGGATTTACGGATCTCGTCGAAGCTCTTGGCGAACAGGAAGAATTCCAGTTCGGTCGCCATCATGGCGGTAAAGCCCATCGCATCCAGCCGGGCAATCTGTGCCTTCAGCATGGCGCGCGGGGACTGTGGCACATCGGCGTGGGTGTGATGGTCCAGCACGTCGCAGAGCACCATGGCGGTGCCTTCCAGCCAGGGCACCAGGCGCAGCGTGGAAAGATCCGGCTTCAGGATGTAGTCGCCATAGCCGCCCGCCCAACTGGTCGATGCATAGCCCGGAACAGTGTACATCTCGAGGTCTGTCGCCAGGAGATAGTTGCAGCCATGCGTCTCCTCATGGGCGCTCGACAGGAAATGCTGCACGTGGAAGCGCTTGCCCATGAGGCGGCCCTGCATGTCGACCATGCAGGCCAGCACGGTGTCGATCCTGCCCTCAGTAGCCGCCACTTTCAGGGCGTCGATAGTCAGATTGCCAGCCATCTGGATGTACTTTTCTTTTTGTCCGGAGAAGGTCAGTGCGGAGGCAGCCCGGACCGCAGAACGGTCCGGGCCACGATCAGCTCATCAGCCGTTGCGATAAGGCTGTCCGGCCTTCGACATCACGTCATTGTACTTCTTGATGATCTCGACCACCTGGGCCTTGACCGGGGACTCGGCAGCGATCTCGTCCCAGAAGGCAAGCGCGGCCTGTTCGACAACCACCCACTCGTAGTCCGGGATCGAGGTCAGCTGCAGCTTCGACCCATTGACGCGCAGGTCCGCCTCACCGCCCCAGTACCACCACTGGCGATACAGATGGGAGCTATCCATTGCGAGCTGCAGCATCACCTTGAGATGATCCGGCAGTTCGTTCCAACGGTCGTTGTTGGCAAAGAAGTGGCCAACCCAGGCGCCGGAGATGTTGTTGGTGAGGAAGTACTTGGTCACGTCGGCCCAGCCGACGGTGTAGTCCTCGGTGATGCCCGACCAGGCGATGCCGTCGAGTTCGCCGGTCTGGACGGCGACCTGGATGTCTTCCCAGGGCAGGGTCACCGGCACGACGCCGAACTGGGTCAGGAAGCGGCCGGCGGTCGGGAAGGTGAAGATGCGCTTGCCCTTGAGGTCCTCGAGCTTGTTGATCGGGTCCTTGGTGGCGAAGTGGCAAGGGTCCCAGGCGCCGGCGGAAATATGCTTCACGCCGACCTTGGCATACTCGTCTTCCCAGATCTTCTTCAGGCCGTACTGGTTGAACAGCACCGGCACGTCGAGGGAGTAGCGCGTTGCGAAGGGGAAGTAGCCACCGAACACGGTGACTTCCGTCGGCGAGGCCATGGAATCGTCATCCGACTGCACGGCGTCGATGGTGCCCTTCTGCATGGCGCGGAAGAGCTCGGAGGTGGGCACCAGCTGGTCTGCGTAGAACAGCTCGATTTCCATCTGGCCATTGGCCGCCTTATTGAAGGCATCGATGGCCGGCTTGATCACGTGTTCGCCGAGGGCGGGACCGGCATAGGTCTGCAGGCGCCACTTGATCGGGGCCTGGCCCAGCACGGCAGGCGCCGCGAGGGTGGTTGCGCCGGCTGCGGCAACGGTTGTCAGGCCGGCATTCTTCAGGAATTCACGTCTGCTCGTCATGTCTAGTCACTCCCCTTTTCGGTGATCCAGACCCCGGGCGGGATGGCCTTTGGCCGTTATTTTTTGCCCGGCGGGGTCGTCCGCATGTCGAAATCGTGTCAGGTGGCCGCCAGAGGGCGGCTCTTGCTTCCTCCCTTGCCGCCCGGGCCAGACAGGTCCGGACAGCTTTTTCCGCTACCTTGCGTAGACCAGGCCTGGCAGCCACAAGGCAATCTGCGGGAAAATCATGATGATCGCCAGCGCCAGCGTCATGATCAGCGCGAACGGAATGATCGACGCATAGATGTCGCGCATCGAGAATTCCGGTGGTGCCATGGCGCGCATCAGGAACAGGTTGTAGCCGAAGGGCGGCGTCATATAGGCGATCTGGGTCGTGATCGTGTAGAGCACGCCATACCAGATCAGCACCTGGTCAGCCGGCATGCCGAGATCGAGCTTGGCGACCAGCGGCACATAGAGCGGGGCGACGATGACCAGCATGGCCGTGTCATCGAGGAAGGTGCCCATCACCAGGAACGACAGCTGCATCAGGATCAGGATCATCCAGGGATTGAGCCCGAGCTCGCTGGTGAAGAAATACTCGATGGCCTTGACTGCGCCCAGACCGTCGAAAACGGCGCCGAAGCCGAGGGCGGCGAGGATGATCCACATGAACATGCAGGAAATGAACAGGGTCTGTTTCACGCAGGAGTGGAAGATGATCCAGGTCATGCGCCGTTTTGCCAGCGCAACTGCAAAGGCGGTCAGCGCACCGATGGCGGAACTCTCGACAAGGCTGGTCCAGCCATTGACGAAGGGCACCATCATGACGAGGAAGATGCCGATCGGCAGCAGCCCGGCGGTCAGCAGGCGCAGCTTTTCCGGCAACGGAACGTTGCGCTCCTCGGCGGGAAGCGGAGGGCCGAGTTCCGGCTGCAGCCGACAGCGGACCAGGACATAGACGATGAACATCGCCGCCATCATCAGGCCCGGAACGACGCCGGCGAGCCACAGGTTACCAACCGGCTGCCGCGCGATCATGGCGTAAAGCACCAGAACCACGGAGGGTGGGATCAAAATGCCAAGCGAAGACCCGGCCTGGATGACACCGGAGATCATCCGCTTGTCATAGCCACGCCGCAGCAACTCCGGCAGGGCGATGGTCGCGCCGATGGCCATGCCGGCGACCGACAGGCCGTTCATCGCCGAGACCAGCACCATGAGGAGAATGGTGCCGATGGCAAGGCCGCCGCTGACCGGGCCCATCCAGACGTGGAACATCCGGTAAAGGTCTTCCGCGATCCGCGATTCCGACAGGATGTAGCCCATGAAGATGAACATGGGCAGCGTCAGCATCGGGTACCAGTTCATCAGCTTGATGGCCTGGGCGTAAGGGATGTCGGTCGAACCGGTTCCCCACAGCGCGAGCGCCGCAATGGCCGCGACGCCGCCGATGGCGCCGAAGACGCGCTGGCCCGTCAGCATCATCAGCATCATCGACGAGAACATGAAGATGGTGATCATCTCATAGGACATCAGATCGTCTCCCCGCGAAGGCGCGCGATATCCTTGATCAACTCGGAGATGGCTTGCAGCAGCATCAGGAAAAAGCCGAAGGTCATGATCAGCTTGATCGGCCACATATAGGCGCGGAACGCCGTGCGGCTGCGCTCCAGATGGCCGATCACCTCCGAGGCCGCATCGGGGCCGCCGGTGACGAAGGCAACGACGAGATCCCGATAGAACTCAAACGGATGGTCGCCAAAATAGCCCAGCGAGAAGGCCGTCGATGTCAGCGATCCATACAGCAGCACACCGAGATAGAAGATCAGGAGGAACACCGTGATCGAGTCCATCCAGGCCTTCTTGCGCAAGGACCATTCGGCATAGAACAGGTCCATGCGCACATGGGCACCGGCCTTGAGCGAGTAAGGCCCGCCAAGGACAAAATAGGTGACCATGGCGAATTGCGCGAGCTCGAGCGTCCAGAGCGAGGGACGAAAGAAGGTCTTGGACATCGACGACCACAGCAGGATCGCCATCATCACGAACAGGCCGTACATGATGATCCGGCCAAGCCCCATGTTGAAGCCATCCACCCAGCGGACGTAGGTGCGCGCAAAGCCAGGCATCAGGAGCCCTCCGCGAGCAGCGGCAAGGCATCGGCAAGGATCTTGCCCAGTCGCTGGCCCCACATCTGCTCAGCTTCGGCCGTCGCGACATCGGTGTTGCGGATCTCGATCATGGCGCAGGCGCGGCCCTGGGATTCGCCGTGGCGGGTCAGGGTGTAATAGACGCCATCCGCCGGAGAATAGGGCTCGTTGTCTCCCACGGTCAGGTCACCTGGAGCCTTCAGCGCCGCGATCATCGCGTCGCCCAGCCGCCGATCCGTATCGGCGATGATGCCGATTTCCCAGGGGCGCGGAACGCCCTTGTAGACGGGGGTGTAGGTGTGGACGGAGACGATCACGCTGCGCCTGCCGGCTTGCGTCCGCTCCGCCACCAGCGCGTCGATGGTGGCATGGAAGGGCACATGCACCAGGTCGATCCGCCGTTTGCGGTCTTCGTCGGAAATGCTCTCGTTGCCCGGAACGCGCGTGGTCTCGCTGACCGCCGGAATGAGGTCGTGGGCCGCGTGGTCTCGGTTGCAGTCAATGATCAGGCGCGAAACAAGCGGGTAGACCAGCGGTGCATCCAGCAGGCGCGACATTTCCTGCGCCGTGCCAAGCGCGCCGGGATCCCAGGCAATATGGGCAACACGTGCTTCTGCGCTCAGGCCAAGATCGCCATAGGCCTCGGGAATGAAATTCGAGGCGTGGTCGCACACAAGGACATAGTCACTTTTGCCGTTGCGGTTTTCGACGGACACAGGTGTCCCGTTGCCGGCAAGCGGCCGATCCGGCTGCGCCATGCTGCCTCCCCATCTGGATGCGGCCGTCTGTTCATGTTTGTATTTTTTGTTACAGAATTGCGTAGACGGCCACGCTGTGTATGATTTGATACAAGGAAACGGTGCCTGTCAAACAGAAAACATCAAAATGGCCGATCGGGCCAGACGGCGCCGGATGCAAGCAAGCGCAACAGGGGGGAACGCGGATGGACCAGACCTTGGTCGAGGAAATCCGGGAACGGTTGGACGAGTTCACCACGACGGAGCGGCGGGCGGCGCAGGCGTTGCTGGCCAATTTTCCGCTGCTTGGCCTGCAGACCGTGGCGCAATTTGCCGGGGCGGCCGGCGTCAGTTCGCCGACCATCCTGCGGTTTGTTGCAAGGCTTGGTTTTCCGGGATTTCCGGAATTCCAGCGGCGGCTGAAGTTGGAACTTGAAAACCAGCTGAAGGCACCGCTTGCCAGAGATCCGTCATTGCCATCCGCAGATACCGGCTGCGGCAATGCCTTTGCCGACAAGCTGGTCGAGAACCTGCGCGAGACGTTCCAGCATCTGCCTGCCCGGGAGATCGACACATTCACCCGTCTGCTGGCCGATGAGCGGCGCACCGTCTATCTGCTCGGCGGGCGGTTTACCGATGCGCTGGCGCGCTATATGGCGGCGCATCTGCGCATCGTGCGGTCCGGGGTGCATCATCTGGCCGGCCAGGAAAGCAACTGGTTCGATCAGTTGATCGGAATGGGGCCAAAGGACGTGCTCCTCGTCTTCGATATTCGCCGCTACCAGGCCGGCATCATCCGCTTTGCCGAGGCGGCCGCAAGGCAGGGGGTTACCGTTGGCCTTATCACTGACAGCTGGATGTCCCCGGTCGCCCGGATATCGCAGCATGTGCTGCCGGTTCGGGTGGCAGTGCCCTCGCCTTGGGATTCCTCGACGGCGCTGATGGCGGTGGCGGAGGTGCTGATCGCGGGCGTCACACGGGAGAACTGGCAGCGCAGCGAGCAGCGGATGCAGGCGCTGGAAGCCTTACGAAACGGAGCAGACCCGGCGCGGCCGTCGGAGGGCGACGAAGGAGAGGCCTGAGGTTTCGAGTTTTCAACGCGATGACACCGGAGGCACTTTGGCTCACCGGTCCCGGGTCTTCGCTTCGCTGCGCCCGGGATGACGCCGACGGAGGGTAGAGGTCTGGGCCGAAAGGGGCTCCGTGTCTGCGACCTCGCCACGATACTCCGGCTTCCCTTCGCCCGCGCAGCGCGGGCTTGCATTCAGCACCAAAACATGAATAGTGATTCATGTTTCATGTTGGTGCAGCCTCCAGCGCGCCGGCCAGACCAAGGTGTCCCGTGAGCGAACGCAGGCGTCAAGTCCGATCTGAAGCTGCCAGCGCAAGGCCGCGCAAGACGAAGGCCGTGCCGGATGCGCTGCCAGCGGATGAAGACGAACCGCGCGGCATCCAGCCGAAGACGGCACGCGGCGAAGCGACGCGCCGGGCGATCCTGGATGCGGCCGAGCGGGTGATCGGCGCGAAGGGCTTCAGCGAAGCCTCGATCGGCGCGATCACGCGCGAGGCCGGCTGCGCGCAGGGCACGTTCTACATCTACTTCAAGGGCAAGGAAGAGGTGTTTTCCGAGCTTGTTCTGGAGATGGGCCGCCTTGTCCGACGCGCCTTGACCCAGGCAACGGTCGATATTCCCGACCGGCTCGCGGCGGAAAAGGCCGGCTTGCGCGGCTTTCTCGACTTCGTTGCCGCCCATCCGGATCTCTACCGCATCATTCAGGAGGCGTTGTTCGTCGATCCGGCGGCCTATCGCGCCTATTTCAGCAGTTTCGCAGACGGCTATCGCCTGGCCCTGACCGAAGCCGAGGCTGCTGGACAGATCCGCCCGGGGGATTGTGAAGTTCGTGCGTGGGCCCTCATGGGAATTGCCCGCGCGCTCGGCGAGCGTGCGGTCATCTGGGAGGACCGCACGCCCGTTGCCGAGGTGGTTGACGCCGCGCATGACCTGATCGTGCATGGACTTGCGCCGCGCGGGGACAGGTCGTGAGTCTTGCCGTGACAGGTGCAGCCGCCTCGCTGGTCGGGCTTGAACTGGACGGTGGTCACGCGCGCCTTACGCTCACCCGCGCACGCCGGCACAATGCGCTGGTGCCAGAGCTGCTGGGGGATCTGCGGGCTGCCATCGCGGTGGCGCGGCAGTCCGGGGCAAGGGCGCTGGTGCTGGGCTCCTCGGCGCGCAGTTTTTCGATTGGCGGCGACATTGCCGGGTTTCTCGCCCATGCGGGCAGCGCGGGCGAGCTCAACGCCTATGCTGCCGATCTGGTGGGGGAGCTGAACGGGGCGATCCTCGACCTGCTGGCGTTCCCGATGCCCGTGCTGACGGCGCTCAATGGCCCGGTCACCGGCGGCTCGACCGGTCTTGTGCTGGCGAGCGATCTGGTCGCTGCCGACCCTTCCGCGTTCTTCCAGCCCTATTACGTGGACATGGGCTTTGCGCCCGATGGCGGCTGGACGGCCCTGCTGCCCGACCGGATCGGCACGGGCGCGGCCCTGTCGATCCAGTATCTCAACCGCCGGATCAGCGCCGACGAAGCCCTGCGCCTGGGTCTGGTGAGCGAACTGGCCGGGCCGGGCGGGGTGGAGGCGGTGATCGCCGGCTGGCTCGCCGCCCTGGCGGCCAAGGATCCGCGCAGCCTTGCCGCCACCCGCGCTGGCGTCTGGCCGCCGGAGCAGATTTCAGCCGTTGCGGTACGGCTGGAGGCCGAGCGCCAGCGGTTCCTGGCGCTTGTCACCCACCCCGACACGCTCACGCGCATGCGCGACTTCGCTGCGGGGAGCGCCCGCGCCTGACTGCGGCCGGCAGGCCTGACCACATCTCTGGAGGACCGATGGATCACGTGACCGACATGGCCGCCCGCCGGGCCGAACTGACCCCGGACCGCGTCGCCTTCATCGACCATGCAGCGGGGGAGAGCCTCACCTTTGCCGAGGTGGAGCGGCAGGCGAGCCGGCTGGCCGCAGCCCTCCTCGACATGGGGCTGGTGGAGGGGGCGCGAGTGCCGATCCTCAGCCTCAACCGGCCGGAGTTCTTCATCGCGCTGTTCGCGGCGCAGAAGGCGCGGCTCGTGCTGGTGCCGCTCAACTGGCGCCAGCCTTTTGCCGAGCTGTCGCCGTTGCTTGCCACCTGCCGCGCGCATGTGCTGCTGCATGACACGGCCTTCACGGACGTCGCCCGCGAGCTGGCCGCCCGCCATGGCCTTGCCCGCATCGGGCTGGAGCCCGGCATGGACACGCCCTTCGTGCTGGCGGATCTGATTGCCGACGCGGATGCAGCCGCTGCTGCCGCTGTCTCGGGACGACCCGTCAAGGCCAGCGCGCCGTGGTATCTGCTCTTCACCTCCGGCACCACGGGCCTGCCCAAGGCGGTGATCCAGACCGCCGGCATGGCCTGGGCCAATGCGGTCAACTATGTCCAGGCAACCGATCTCACCAGCACCGACACCTCGGTGAATTACCTGCCCTTGTTCCACACCGCCGGCATCAATCTCCTCACCCTGCCGCTGTTCCTGTTCGGGGGCCGCTCCACCATCCTGCGCAAGTTCGAGGCCGACGATGTGGTGCGGCTGATCGACGAGGGCGAAGTGACGGCCTTCTTCGGCGTGCCGGCGATCTATCAGGCGCTGGCGCTGCATCCGCGTTTCGGTGATCTCGACATTGCCCGCCTGCGCTCGCTGGTCTGCGGCGGGGCGCCGGTGCCGGAAAAGCTCCTCAGTGAATATCAGGCGCGCGGCGCCACCATCTGCAACGGCATGGGCATGACCGAAACCGGGCCGACGCTGTTCATCATGGACCCGGCCCACGCCAGCGCCAAGCTCGGCTCGGTCGGCAAGGCGCAGATCCTCGCCGAGGTGCGGCTGGAGGGGGCGGACGGGCGCGTTGTCGAGGGCGCCGGGGAGGGCGAGCTGCAGGTGCGCGGGCCCGGCATGACACCGGGCTACATGGACAATGCAGAGGCAACTGCCGGCTCCTTCACCGAGGATGGTTGGTTGAAGACCGGCGACATCGCCCGGCGGGATGCGGATGGCTATTACTTCATCGTCGACCGCATCAAGGACATGTACATCTCCGGCGGCGAGAACATTTATCCTGCCGAGGTCGAGCGGGTGCTGCTCACCCATCCGGCCGTGTTGGAAGCGGTGGTTATCGGCGTCCAGGACGAAAAATGGGGCGAGGTCGGCGCGGCCTTCCTGATTGCCCGGCCCGGAGCAGCGCTGGAGGCAGCCGACCTGCCCGCCTGGTGCCGCGAGCGGCTTGCCGCCTACAAGGTGCCCAAGAGCTTCTCCGTCGTCACCGACCTGCCCCGCACGGCCGCCGGCAAGGTGCGCAAGAACATCCTTAAGGACAGGCTGGGGGAGGGATCTCCTCACGGGTGAAGCAACGGCTCCGCAGCCTTTCCACTCCCCTCCCCCTCGTGGGGAGGGGTGAGGGGTGGGGGGAACCGCTCAGGATCGCGGGGGACCTTCATGATCTTGACCAGAGCCTCGGGATGAACACCAGACAGATAACCACCTCTGCAGCCCCCCACCCCCGACCCCGACCTGGGTCGAGCCAACGGTCTCGCCCCGCCTTCGGCCCCCACGAGGGGGAGGGGGGCTGAGAGGCCCCGCAAGAGACCAGACATGAAACTCCGGAGACCCGAATGGCCCTTCCAGTCCCTATTGCCTCTCCGCCCCCCTCCCCCTCGTGGGGAGGGGTGAGGGGTGGGGGGCAACCGCTCAGGATCGCAGAGGTCTTCATGATCTGGACCAGAGCCTCGGGATGAACACCAGCCAGACAACCACCTCGGCAGCCCCCCCCGACCCCTCCCCACGAGGGGGAGGGGAGCCGAGAGGCCCCGCAAGAGACCAGACATGAAAGCCCGGAGACCCGCATGACACCAGCCGATCCCTTGCCGCATCGCCGGTCCTGGACGCCGAGCCAGGCGGAGTTTGATGCCTTTGCCGCCGTGTCGGGAGACGACAATCCGATCCATGTCGATCCGGAGTTTTCCGCCCGCACCCGCTTCGGCCGCACCGTGTCGCACGGGATGCTGATCTACACCCGCGTGTTCGGGCTCTTGGGCGAGCTGTTTCCCGGGCAGCGGCATCAGGCGCAGGCGTTGATGTTTCCCCATCCGGCCTTTGCCGGCGAGGACCTGGTGATCGCGCTGGAGCGGGGCGAGGCGGCTGGCACGGTCGGCATCCGCGTCAGCCGGGCGGCGACAGGCGAGGATGTGCTGACCGGTCTGGCAACGCTCGAAGGAGGCGCATGATGGGCTTTGTTGTGGGTGAAAGCGCGAGCCTGACGCGCAGCTATTCGGATGCGGACCTCGCCGCGTTCTCGCGCCTGTCGGGGACGGCGGTGTCTCCGGCGGAGGGCGTGCCGGGGCCGCTGATCGGGGCGCTGTTCTCTTGTCTCCTTGGCGTCGACCTGCCGGGACCGGGGACAAATTACCTGAAGCAGGAGATGCGGTTTCTCGCACCTGTTCCGCTCGATGTGGAGCTGACCGCGCGGGTGACGATCACGCGGCTGCGGCCGGAGAAGCATCTGGTCGATCTGGAGACGGTCTGCGAATTGCCGGATGGCACGCGCGTCTGCGAGGGCCGCGCCCTCGTCTATGTCGAGGACGCGGTGAAGCGGCTGGAGGCCTGAAAGGAAGGGACGGCTGCTCAGATGCAGCGGCCGCCGTCGACCTCAAGCGCAACGCCGGTGATGAAATCGGCTTCGTCGGAGGCGAGCCACAGCGCGGCATTGGCCATGTCCATCGGCTTCGACAGGCGGCCAAGCGGGATCGAGGCCTTGAACTGGGCCCGCTTTTCCGGTGTGTCTTCGCCCATGAAGAGATGCAGCATGCCGGTCTCGCCGGCCACGGGGCAGAGCGCGTTGACGCGGATGTTCTTTGGCGCGAGTTCCACGGCCATCGACTTGGAGGCGGTGATCGCCCAGCCCTTCGAGGCGTTGTACCAGGTCAGGCCCGGCCGGGGGCGCAGGCCGGCGGTCGAGGCGGTGGTGAGGATGACGCCGCCGCCCTGGGCTTCCATGATGGGCACCACGGCGAGGGTGGACAGGTAGATCGCCTTGGCGTTGACGGCGAGGATGCGGTCGAACTCGTCTTCGGACACCTCGAGCAGCGACTTGTTGCGGTGGGAATAGCCGGCGTTGTTGATGAGGATGTCGAGGCGGCCGAAGCCCTCGGATGCGGCCTTGACCATGCGCTCGACATCGGCGCGCACCGTGACATCGGCGGTGACCGCGACGGCGGAAGCGCCGATCTCGCCGGCGACGCGGGCTGCGGCCTCGCTGTTCAGATCCGCCACGACAACCCTTGCGCCTTCCTCGGCAAAGCGCTTGGCCATGCCCTCGCCGAAACCGGAGCCCGCGCCGGTGATCACGGCCACCTTGCCCTTCAGCCTGTCTGCCATGCTCATTCCTCCCCGATTTTAATCAGTTATTTTGCTGGCTAACCATGCCGCAGGACGAGGGTCTTGGTCGCCGAGAACTCGTACAGCGCCTCGAAGCCCTTCTCGCGGCCATGGCCGGATTTCTTGAAGCCGCCGAAGGGCAGCTCGATGCCGCCACCCGCGCCATAGGCGTTGACGAAGACCTGACCGGCGCGGACCTGGCGCGCGACGCGCACGGCGCGCTGGCCGTCGCGGCTCCACACGCCGGCGACAAGGCCGTAGTCGGTGCCATTGGCGAGCCGGATCGCCTCGGCCTCGTCGCGGAAGGGGATCAGCGACAGGACCGGGCCAAACACTTCCTCGCGTGCCAGCAGATGCTCGGGCGGCACGGGGCCATAGATCCGGGCCGGCACGTAGAAGCCGCTCTCCGGTGCATCGGGGGCGATGGCGCCTTCGGCAATGAGGGGAATGCCGTCGCTGGCGGCCCGCTCGACAAAGGACCGGACTCGGCGCAGCTGGCCCTCCGAAATGAGGGGGCCGAGATCAAGATCGCGGTCATGGGGGCCGGCGACCAGTGTGCGCACGCGGGCACGCAAGGCATCGGCAAGCGGCTGCCAGATGCCCTGCTGCACCAAGACCCGGCTGCCGGCCGAACAGGTCTGGCCGCAGTTCTGGATGATGGCGTTGATGATGACCGGCACGGCCTGTTCGAGATCGGCATCCTCGAAGACGATCTGGGGCGACTTGCCGCCCAGTTCCAGCGTGCAGCCGATGTGGTTGCGCGCCGCCGCCGTCTGGATCATCACGCCGACTTCCGGCGAGCCGGTGAAGGTGAGGAAATCAAGGCCCGGATGGTTGGCAAGGGCAGCGCCGGCCTCGTGGCCAAAGCCGGAGACGACGTTGAAGACACCGGCCGGAAAGCCGGCCTCCAGCGCCAGTTCGCCGACACGCAGGACGCTGAGACAGGCATCTTCCGCCGGCTTCAGCACCAGTGTGTTGCCCATGGCAAGCGCTGCCCCGGCGACGCGGCCCATGATCTGCGCCGGATAGTTCCACGGGATGATGCCGCCGACGACGCCGAGTGGTTCGCGCAAGGTCATGGCGAGGAAGCCGTCGGCGGTGGGGATCGTGTCGCCCATCACCTTGTCGGCAGCGCCGCCGTAAAACTCGAAATAGCGGGCGAGGGCGACGATGTCCGCCTTGCCCTGACGCAGCGGCTTGCCGGCGTCGAGCGATTCGAGGGCCGCCAGTTCCTCGGCGTGCTCGCTGACAAGCGCGGACAGCCGGAGCAGCAGGCGGCCCCGCTCCAGCGCTGTGAGGCGCGGCCAGGGGCCGAGATCGAAGGCGCGGCGGGCGCTGGCGACAGCCCGGCCGACATCAGCGGCGTCACAGCGCGGAATGCGGGCGATCAGCCGGCCATCCGACGGGCAAATGCTGTCAAAGCGGTCATCGCCGGTGGCAGGGCCGACGACCCCGTCAATGACCGCTCCCGGCAACAGGATCTCTTGCTTGGCGCCCGTCTGATTCGGCATCGTCCGTCTCCCGCTTCGGATGCCCCAGACGCTAACGGAAGGTGGAAGGGTCTGCAATCGACCTCAGGCGCCGTTCATGGTCGGAAACAGTCCAGGGTGTCTCAGCATGAGATGCTGCAGCAGGATCACGGACTTGGCGTCGCGCAGGCTCCCCGTCACGAGAAGAGCGGCAGCATCGGCAAAGCTGAGCTCTATGACGTCGATGTCCTCGCCTTCATCGGCCAGGCCGCCTCCGGCAGCGCGGGGCGTGCCATCATAAGTGGCAAGGTAAAGGTCGGCACGGGCACCGAGAATGCCGGGGCTGGTGTAGCTCGCCATCACATGGGTCAGCGTCAACGCCGTGACGCCGAACTCCTCCAGAAGCTCGCGGCGAGTGCCATCTTCCGCGCCTTCGCCCTGTTCCAGCCGGCCGGCGCAGACTTCGAGCGGGTAGGGGTCGTTCTGGTCTATCAGCATCGGCACGCGCAACTGGCGGCACAGGAGGAGGCACCTGCGCGCAATGTCGACAGGCAACGCGGCAACGACATTGCTGCCATAGCGGACGACTTCTCGGGTAATGTCCTGGGCGGACCCATCGCGCCGGGTCTGGCGCAGTGTGATTTCCTCCACTGTGGCCCGGCCGCGGTAGGCCTCCCGGCGGGACAGGATCTCGACGCGGGAGGGCTGGCGGACAGCATCGGGGGTGGTTTCTGGCGTTGTTGCCATGCGGCAGTCATGCTCCTGTCTCGGACAGCCGGCAGCTTACAGGAACCACTGGCGTGGACCAGACGCCAAACTGTCATTTGACATGACACCTGATTCAGGTTTCATATAACTCATCCGGTTTCCGCCGTCCTGGCTGGATCTCCCTTGGACCTCTCGGGGCCTGTCGGCGAGACCTGCCTGGCGTGAGCCCCATCGCCACGACGCTCCGGCCATGACCGGCGCGCATTCAAGGTTTCGCGGAAGGCTGGATACATTCTGGAATGCGAGGGAGCGCGTTTCAGTCCTCGGGAGGAGTTTGCCAATGAAATCGACCGTGCCAATGCCGCTGAAGCGCCTTGCGCTTGTTGCGGCTCTCGGGCTGGCTGCCACAGCCCCGTTTGCCCTCGGCTCTGCCGCCCAGGCCGAAGACATCCGCATTGCCCATGTCTATGACAAGACCGGCGCGCTGGAAGCCTATGCCAAGCAGTCGCATATCGGCCTGATGATGGGCCTCGAATATGCAACCGGCGGCACCATGGAAGTGAACGGCCGCAAGCTGGTTGTGATCGAGAAGGACACCCAGACCAAGCCGGATGTTGCCAAGGCCGTGCTGGCTGAGGCCTATGGCGATGACAATGCCGACATCGCGGTTGGTCCGGTCGCCTCCGGTGTGGCGCTGGCCATGCTGCCGGTCGCCGAGGAATATGAGAAGATCCTGATCGTCGAGCCGGCGGTGGCCGACAGCATCACCGGCGAAGCCTGGAACCGCTACATCTTCCGCACTGGCCGCAATTCCTCGCAGGACGCCATCGCCAACGCGGTCGCCCTCGGCCAGGACGGCGTCACCATCGCCACCCTGGCGCAGGACTATGCCTTTGGCCGGGATGGCGTTGCGGCCTTCCGGGACGCGCTTGCGCCGACCGGAGCGAAGCTGGCTGTCGAGGAATATGTCCCGACCGACACCCAGGACTTCACCGCCAGTGCACAACGCATCTTCGACCAGATGAAGGACCAGCCGGGCCGCAAGTTCCTCTTCATCATCTGGGCCGGTGCCAACAACCCGATCGGCAAGATCAAGGCGATGGAGCCGGAGCGCTTCGGCATCGAGATCGCCACGGGCGGCAACATCCTGGCCGCGATGGCTGCCTACAAGGCACTGCCGGGCATGGAAGGGGCGACCTATTACTATCACGACATCCCGAAGAACCCGGTCAACGACTGGCTCGTCACCGAGCACCAGAAGCGCCATGAATCCCCGCCGGATTTCTTCACCGCAGGTGGCATGACAGCGGGCATTGCCGTGGTCGAGGCCATCAAGAAGGCCGGTTCGACGGAGACGGAAGCGCTGATCACCGCCATGGAAGGCATGGAATTCCAGACGCCGAAGGGCAAGATGGTGTTCCGTCCCGAGGACCATCAGGCGCTTCAGTCGATGTACCACTTCAAGATCAAGGTTGACCCGGCTGTGGCCTGGGGCATTCCGGAACTGGTGCGTGAACTGAAGATCGAGGACATGAACATCCCGATCAAGAACAAGAAGTAAGCTGGTGACTGCAAGCGGTACCCTCTCCGCTCCCCTCCCCCTTGTGGGGAGGGGTTGGGGGGGCCGGACACACCAAACAGGCTTTGGTCCGGAGTTTCCCGTTGAGCCGCAGCCCCCTCTCCCGCTTGAGGGGAAGATGCCCCCGGATGGGGGCAGAGGGGGGTACTAGGCACTCTCGTCTCGCGTTGACTGCGCTGGACCGCTGTACCCTCCTCTGTCTGCTGTCGCAGACATCTCCCCCTCAAGGGGGGGAGAGGGGCGCTGCGGCGCGCGGGACTGCTGTGGCCCCGGAACACCAATCTCGCCTTCCCCCCAACCCCGCATGGAACCATCCAGTGGCGCGTGAACATCCCATTCTGGAAACCCATGAGCTGACGATCCGCTTCGGCGGGCATGTGGCTGTGGATCATGTCAGCTGCGCCTTCGAGCGCGGGACGCTGACGGCGATTGTCGGGCCGAATGGCGCCGGCAAGACGACCTATTTCAACCTGATTTCCGGCCAGCTTCGGGCGAGCCATGGCAAGGTGGTGCTGAATGGCGAGGACATCACCCGGATGAGCGTGCCGGAGCGGACGCTGAAGGGCATCGGCCGCGCGTTCCAGCTGACCAACCTGTTTCCGACCCTGACAGTGCGCGAGAATGTGCGCCTGGTGGCGCAGGCACGGGCCAGTTTGGGTCTGGATTTCTTTTCCATGGCCGACAGCCATGTCGAGCTGATCGAGCGGGCCGAACATGTGCTGGCGGAAGTGCATCTTCTCGACAAGGCGAACCAGACGGTCAACGCCCTGCCGCATGGCGACCAGCGCAAGCTGGAAGTGGCGCTGCTGATCGCGCTGGGACCGCAGGTGCTGATGTTCGACGAACCCACCGCCGGCATGAGCGTCGACGAGGTACCGGTGATCCTCAATCTGATCAAGCAACTGAAGGCCGACAAGGACCGCACGATCCTGCTGGTCGAGCACAAGATGGACGTGATCCGCACCCTCGCCGACCGCATCATCGTGCTGCACAACGGGGCCCTGGTCGCCGATGGCGAACCGGCCACCGTGATCAATTCGGCCGTGGTGCAGGAAGCCTATCTCGGCAAGCGCGTGACGGAGGCTGCCCGTGGCTGACCCGCTTTTGACGCTGGACGGCGTCCACACCCATATCGGGCCTTATCACATCCTGCAGGGCGTTTCGCTGACCGTGCCGCAGGGCGGAGTGTCAGTTCTGCTTGGCCGCAACGGCGCCGGCAAGACCACCACCTTGCGCACCATCATGGGCCTGTGGCGGGCGAGCCAGGGCCAGATCCGCTTTGACGGCCGTGACATCACCCAGCTGGACACGCCGTCGATCGCCCGCGCCGGCATTGCCTATGTGCCGGAAAACATGGGCATCTTCACCGATCTGACGGTCGCGGAAAACATGATGCTCGCCGCCACCTCCGGTGCGATCGATGCCAAGCGGCTCTCGTGGGTGCAGGATCTTTTTCCGCCGATCCGGAACTTCTGGACCTCTCCCGCCGGAACGCTTTCGGGGGGGCAGAAGCAGATGCTGGCGGTGTCGCGGGCGATCATCGAGCCGCGCCGGCTAATCCTGATCGACGAGCCGACCAAGGGCCTGGCCCCGGCGATCATCGTCGCGATGACGGACGCCCTGCGCCAGCTCAAGGAAACCGAGACGACCATCCTCCTCGTTGAACAGAATTTCGCCATGGCTTCCAGCCTCGGCGATTCCGTCGCGGTGATGGACGACGGGCGCATCATTCACGCAGGCGGCATGGGCGACCTGGTGGCCAGCCCGGCCTTGCAGGAACGATTGATGGGACTGAGCCTGGAGGCACATCAATGAGCGAGACGCAGATCCGGCCCCGTATCGAGGCGCGGCCGCTTGGTGAGAGACTGGCCGAAAAACTGCCGATCCTGCTGGTGCCCCTCCTGATGCTGGGCGGACTTTTCGTCACCGGCAATCCGTCCACCTGGGCGACGCTGACCGTGGCCGGGCTCGCCATGGGGCTGATGATCTTCATCATGGCCTCCGGTCTGACGCTGGTGTTCGGGTTGATGGATATCATCAACTTCGGCCATGGCGCTTTCGTCGCTGTTGGCGCATTTGTCGGGTTCTCGGTGCTCGGCTGGCTGTCCGGCTGGACTGCGCATCCGGCGGTGATGATGAACCTCGCCGCCATGCTGATCGCCATCCTCGTCACGATGCTGGCGACGGGCATGATGGGTTACGCTTTCGAGCGGGTCATTGTCCGCCCGGTCTATGGCCAGCACTTGAAGCAGATCCTGGTGACGATGGGCGGGATGATCATTGCGCAGCAACTCATCCATGTGGTCTGGGGCCCGGATGCGATCCACCTGGCGCGGCCGCTGGCGCTGCAGGGCTCCTGGGTGATCGGAGATGCGGCCATCGAGAAGTACCGTCTTGTCGCCGTCGGTCTCGGGCTGACGCTGTTTGTCGCGATGCGGCATGTGCTGAAACACACCAAGGTCGGGCTGCTGGTCCGTGCCGGGGTGGAGAACGGCGAGATGGTGGAAGCGCTCGGCTACCGCATCCGCCGCCTGTTCCTCGTCGTCTTCATGGTCGGCTCGGCGCTGGCCGGTCTCGGCGGCGTGATGTGGGGCCTCTATCAGGAGACCATCACCGCGCATATGGGCTCGGAAATCATGGTGCTGGTGTTCATCGTCGTCATCATCGGCGGTCTGGGGTCTGTGGAGGGCTGCTTCATCGGCGCGCTTCTGGTCGGGCTTCTGTCCAACTACACCGCTTTTGCCGCGCCGAAGGTGGCGCTTGTCTCCACCATCGCGCTGATGGTGGTGGTGCTGATGTGGCGACCGCAGGGGCTTTATCCCGTCGTCAAGGCCAAGTGAGGAGCGCCCCATGCTGATGAAACTCCTGTCCGGTGATCGTCCGGGAAGCCTTGTGCTCACACTCCTGCTTTTGCTCGTTCTGGCAAGCCTTGCCTTCGCGCCTTTCCTGTTCCCTGGCAGCAAGTCCCTGGAAACCGCGGCCCGGATCTGCATCTTCATCGTGCTAGTGGCGAGCTATGACCTCCTGATCGGCTACACCGGCATCGTCTCCTTCGCCCACACGATGTTCTTCGGCCTTGGCGCCTATGGCACTGCGCTCGGGCTGTCGCTGGGCGGGGCAAGCTTTGCCGCAGCCGGTCTTGGCGCCCTCGGCGGCGTGGCACTGGCGGCTGTTCTGGCGCTCGCCATTGGGCTGTTCTCACTGCGCGTGAAGGCGATCTTCTTCGCCATGGTGACACTGGCCATCGCCAGCGCCTTCGCGGTTCTGGTGTCGCAGCTCTCCTTCCTCACCGGCGGCGAGGACGGGCTGAACTACAGGATCCCACGGGAACTGACACCCGCCTTCAAGCTCCTTGCGGAGCCGGTGCTCGGCGTCCGCATCGATGGCAAGGTGCTGAGCTATTACCTGATCTTTGGGGTTGCCCTGGCGCTGTTCCTCACTCTGCTGAGGATCGTCAATTCCCCCTTCGGCCGGGTGCTGAAGGCGGTGCGAGACAATTCCTTCCGCGCCGAAGCCATTGGCTACAAGGTGGTGCGCTACAGGACGGCAGCGACCGTGCTTTCCGCCGTCATGGCCGCGATGGCCGGTGTGCTGCTGGCCCTGTGGCTGCGCTATACCGGCCCGGCGACGACCCTTTCGATGGAAATCATGGTCGATATCCTGTTGATGGTTGTCATTGGCGGCATGGGGACGATGTACGGGGCAGTGCTGGGGGCGGTGATCTTTATTCTGGCGCAGACCTACCTGCAGGCGCTGATGGGCATGGCGGAACAGGCAACAGCCGGCATTCCGCTGCTGCCGGACCTGGTCGCTCCCGACCGCTGGCTGTTGTGGCTTGGCGTGCTTTTCGTCCTGTCGGTGTATTTCTTCCCGACCGGCATCGTCGGGCGGCTGCGCGCGGGCAAGGCATGACAGCGGTGGTGAGGCACGGCGTGAGTGCCCAGGGCCTTTTTGTCCGGGAGGCAAGTCCCGATGCGGCGACGTCTCCCGCCATCATCCTGCTGCATGGCTGGTCCTGTCACGGCGGCTTCTTCGAGCCGCAACTGCAGGCGCTGGCCGGCAAGGCCAATGTGCTCGCTCCGGACCTGCCGGGACACGGGCAGACCGGACCGGCAGTGGCACTCACCATCGAGGCGGCTGCGGATGCGGTTGCCGAACTGATGCGGGACCGCGATCTCTCGAACGTTGTCCTGGTCGGCTGGTCGATGGGCGCGCATGTCGCCTATGCACTGGCGAAACGCCATGGCACCTCCCGGCTGAAGGCACTGGTTGCGCTCGACATGACACCGAAGGTTGTCAACGACGCCACCTGGTCCGGCGGCGTCCGCGACGGGCTTGATGTCCTGCATAACGCCGAGGTTCTGGAAGCCATCATTCCCCGCTGGCCACAGATGGCCGAGCGGATCGCGATGCGCCTCTTTGCGACCGGCGAGGTCCCCGATCCGCAGCGCCTTGCCCATGCCCGGCGGGAGATCCTCGCGGCTGACCCCCGTCTTTTGAAACCGATGTGGGCCTCGTTGACGGCGCAGGATTTCCGTGCGTTCCTGCCAGAAATTGATTGCCCGCTGCATCTGGTCTGCGGTGGCCAGAGTGCGCTTTATGACAGGGCCGTCGCCGACTGGCATGCCGACAATGTGCCCGGTGCGACGGTGCATTATTTTGTCGGTTCAGGACATGCACCGCATCTTGAGGAACCGGAGCGATTGAACCGGTTGGTGTTGGACCTGGCGGGAATATGACCCGTCTTGCAGGGACTCTCCCGCGCAGGCGCGCACCTGCAGGAGCAAGGGCCTGCGCCTTGCCGGCGAACCTTGCAAGGGGCTGACCGGCTCCCTATCTCCTCGGCATCGGCCCAGCTTCTGCCAGCCGTACGGGCATCGACCCAGACCATTGGGGACCCGGAAAGACTGGTGACGGGCGCCTGGCGCCAACTCGGCCTGCCTTTCCCGTTTCTGCCTGGGCTGCGTCGTTGCCATGGCTCCGCCGGATACGCCTGCGGGGCGCGAACCGACTACGACACTTCGGGAAGGGATACTGCCATGCGCGAAACCGGCACCATCAAATTCTTCAACCATGACCGTGGCTTCGGCTTCATCTCGCCGGAAAATGGCGGCAAGGATGTGTTCGTGCACATCTCGGCCTTCGAGCGCTCGGGTATGGGCACGCCGGAAGAAGGCGCCAAGGTGACCTTCATCACCGAAGACGACCGCCGCGGCCGTGGCAAGCAGGCTGCCGAACTGGCTCTGGCCTGATCCGCAAGATTTCAAGGAAACGGGGCGGCCAGTGGCCGCCCCGTTTTTGTTTGGGCAATGCTCTGACCGGCATCTGCGACTTTGGCAAAGCCCCAGCAACCTTCTCCCCCCTTGAGGGCAGGGCGATTGCATGTGATGTCTGTGACGTGTTCGATGTGAACGACTGTGCCGAGAAAGTTTGAACTGTCGGAGCCTCTCAGCTCCCCTCCCCCTCGTGGGAAGGGGGTGGGGGTGGGGGGAGCGGACTTAAATCCAATTGCCGACGTTGCTGACCAGGCTGATTTCAGACGCCTTGTGATCTAGCGGCCTCCCGTGCCCCCCACCCCTCACCCCTCCCCACGAGGGGGAGGGGGGCTGAGAGGCCTCGAAAACCGTCTGGCCACACATGTAATCGCCCTGCCCGCACGGGGGAGAGGGAGCTCGGGCGACGATCAGTGCCTTACTCGGCGGCCTGGTCGACCTTGTGCAGGTCGGAGGGGCGGCGGGCCCAGGGGCGGGTGCCGGCCGGGATTTCGGCGACACTGCCGACCGGCTGGAGGTAATGGGTGACTTCCGGCCATTCGCCAGCGCGAAGCGCGGCTTCCACCTGGGGCTTGACGATCTCGAAGCTGGACACGCCGCAGCGGCGCATCAGGGGGATCTGGTCGAGGATGAAATCGCCGATGGCGCGGATGTCGCCGGCGTAGCCGAGCTGTTCGCGCAGGATGCGGGCGGCAGAGAAGCCGCGCCCGTCGGTGAACTTCGGAAATTCCACCAGCACGCGCGGCAGATGGGTCAGATGCGGCTCCAACTGCTGCACGTCCTCGCCGGCGGCAATCAGCACCGCCGCGCTGTCACCAAGTGCGACAAGGCGCTCGGGATCGGCCAGGAAGCGGGCGAGCGGAACCATCAGCCTCACCCCTTCGGCAGCGGGCTGAGCCGGCAGCTCTGCGTCGGCCTCAAGGCGCACCCAGGCTTCTTCGGTAAAGGCGCCATTGGCGTAGATCTTGGTCATGCGAGGTGCGTCCTTGCAGCGTCAGGTGTTGCCCGCGCCCGGCAGCGGGCTCGAGGACAGGGAAAGATGAATGCCGCATTCGGTCTTGGCCTGGCCGCGCCAGCGCCCGGCGCGCGGGTCTTCTCCCGGAGCGACCTTGTCGGTGCAGGGCAGGCAGCCGATGGACGGATAGCCTTCGGCGACGAGGGGATGCGGCGGCAGGTCATGCAGCTTGGCGTATTCGAGAATGTCCGCCGCCGTCCAGTTGGCGAGCGGGTTGACCTTGACGCGGCCGTCCTCGGCCTCGAACACGGGCAGGGCCGCACGTGTGGAACTCTGGAACCGCTTGCGGCCGGAGATCCAGGCGTCGAAGCCCTTCAACGCGCGGGCCAGCGGCAGCACCTTGCGCACATTGCAGCAGGCATCCGTGTCGTTCATCCAGAGCATGCCGGCCGGGTCGATGGCGGTCAGTTCGTCCCGCTCGGGCCGTGCGACACGCACGTCGGTAAGGCCAAGCTGCTCCACCAGCGCATCGCGGTAGCGCAGCGTCTGCGAGAACAGCTTGCCCGTGTCGACGAACAGAACCGGCGTCGACGGGTCGACCGCGGCCACCATGTGCAGCAGCACGGACGAGTCGGCGCCGAAAGACGACACCAGCGCGATGCGGCCACGGTAGTGGGTGTTGATGGCGTCGCTCAGGATTTCGAGCGGCGCCGCGCCCTCATACTGGGCCGCGAAGGCGCGGGCTTCTGCGCCGGCCCCCAGATCCGGGTCGAGGGCCAGTCCGGCCAGATCACTCAGCCCCATAGAGCGCCTCCTTGAACGGGTCTTCGCCGAGGCGGCGGTAGACGTCGAGGAAGGTCTCGTCCTTCGAGCCGCGCAGCTTCAGATACGTGTCCACCAGCATCTCGATGGCATCCACCACCTCGTCGGAGGAGAAGCCACGGCCGACGATCTCGCCGATCGAGGACCGTTCGTCGGCCGAGCCGCCGAGCGTGATCTGGTAGAACTCCTCGCCCTTCTTCTCGAGGCCGAGAATGCCGATGTGGCCGACATGGTGATGGCCGCAGGCGTTGATGCAGCCGGAGATCTTGATCTTCAGCTCGCCGATGTCGCTCTGCCGCTCCGGCGCGCCGAAGCGTTCGGAAATCCGCTGTGCCACCGGGATGGAGCGGGCCGTGGCAAGGGCGCAGTAGTCCATGCCGGGGCAGGCGATGATGTCGGTGATGAGCCCGGCATTGCCTTCCGCCATGCCGGTCTTCACCAGCACGTCGAAGATTTCCGGAAGGTCATCGAGCGCCACATGCGGCAGGATGACGTTCTGCTCGTGGCTGATGCGGATCTCGTCGAAGGCATAGCCCTCGGCGAGATTGGCGATCACGTCCATCTGGGCGTCGGTGGCATCGCCCGGGATGCCGCCGATCGGCTTCATCGACAGGGTCACGCTGGTGTAGCCCGGCACCCGGTGCGGATTGAGGTTATGCGCCACGAAGCGGGCGAAGGCGGGATCGGTGGCCTTGCGCGTCTCGACCTTGGCGCTCGTCCCGGCGCGCGGGTCGAGCTGCGGCGGGGCGAAATAGGTCTCGATGCGGCGCACTTCCGCGTCCGGCAGGCGCAGGATGCCGAAGCGGATCTTCTCGAACTCGGCCTCGATGTCCGCCTTCAGGTCCTCGAGGCCCGTCTCGTGCACGAGGATCTTGATGCGCGCCTTGTACTTGTTGTCGCGGCGGCCATAGCGGTTGTAGACGCGCAGGATCGCTTCCGAATAGGCCAGGAGGTCTTCCTCAGGCAGGAAGTCGCGCACCTTGCGGCCGATCATCGGCGTGCGGCCAAGACCGCCGCCGACGAAGACGACAAAGCCGATCTCGCCGGCCTCGTTGCGGGCCAGCTGCAGGCCGATGTCATGCACCTGCACGGCGGCGCGGTCATGCGGGGCGCCGGTGATGGCGACCTTGAACTTGCGCGGCAGGAACGAGAACTCCGGGTGCAGCGACGACCACTGGCGCAGGATCTCCGCATAGGGGCGCGGGTCGGCGATCTCGTCAGCGGCAGCGCCGGCGAAATGATCCGCTGTCACGTTGCGGATGCAGTTGCCGGAGGTCTGGATGGCATGCATCTCGACTTCGGCCAGCTCTTCCAGGATGCGCGGCGTGTCCTTCAGGCTCGGCCAGTTGAACTGGATGTTCTGGCGCGTGGTGAAGTGGCCATAGCCCTTGTCGTAGGTGCGCGCGATATGCGCCAGCTTGCGCATCTGGCGGCTGTTCAGCGTGCCATAGGGGATGGCGACGCGCAGCATGTAGGCGTGCAGCTGCAGGTACAGCCCGTTCATCAGGCGCAGCGGCTTGAACTCGTCTTCCGACAGTTCGCCCGACAGGCGGCGGCGCACCTGGTCGGCGAACTGCGCGGTGCGTTCCTGAACGAAGGCCTGGTCGAATTCATCGTAGCGGTACATGGCGCGTCTCCGGCAGGTGGAAGGCCGGTGCCTTCCCCCGCAAATCTCGTTGTCAGGCGGTCTCGCGGGCCTGCTTGCCAAGGGCGGGATGGGTGGTAGGGCCGGCGGCGCGGATCTTCTCGCGGAAGCGCGAAGGCTCCAGCCGTCCATCGATCTCGATCACGTCGATCTCGTAGGGCTCGACGATCAGCCGGGCGGCAACAGCCTGCGCCCCAAGGGCGAGCGCGGCGGCGATCTCGTCCTTGTCCGCAAGCACGCGCGCCTTGCCGATCAGCTCGACCCAGGTGCCGTCTGCGCCCAGAAACACGACCTCGCCGTCGATCAGACGGTTGGCGGTGATGACCTTCATTCCTCTCTCCTCAGGCCGCCCCGCGACGGGCCGCCACTTGTTCTGCGCCCTCAGGCGGCGATGGTGGCCCGCAGGCGCGGAGCAATCGGGGCGGCCTTCGACAGGGCCGCATGGGCGACGGCCTCGCCGATGACGATCAGCGTCGCGCCGGAAATATCCGTCCGCTCACCCAGCGCCGGCAGGTCGGCCAGCGTGCCGGCAAACTGGCGCTCCTCCGGATGGGCGGCGTTCTCGATGATGGCGACAGGCGTGCTGCCAGCAAGACCGGCCTCGATCAGCCGCTGCGACACCGCAGCAGCCACGGTGCGGCCCATGTAAACGGCAACGGTCGCGCCCTTCAGCGCCAGACCGGCCCAGTCGGGCAGGGTCTCGCTGTCGGCGTTGTGGCCGGTTGCAAACACCAGCGTCGAGGCGACACCGCGCAGGGTCAGCGGGATCTGCGCAGAGGCGGCGGCGGCAAAGGCGGCCGTGACGCCGGGCACAACTTCAAAACCGATGCTGGCGGCGCGCAGGGCGTCCATTTCCTCGCCCGCCCGGCCGAACACCAGCGGATCACCGGCCTTCAGGCGCACGACCTTGTGGCCGTCCTGCGCCAGCTCGACCAGCACGCTGTTGATCCGCTCCTGCGGCACCGAATGGGCGCCCTTGCGCTTGCCGACGGAAATGCGCTGGGCGTCGCGCCGTCCCATGGCCACCACGGCATCCGGCACCAGCGCGTCATGGACGATGACATCGGCTTCCTGCAGCAGGCGCTGGGCCCGCAGCGTCAGGAGATCCTCGGCGCCGGGACCGGCGCCCACCAGCCAGACGAAACCACTCTCGTCCTGGGCCGCATTCAGCAGGCGCTGCGCTTCCACGCGCGCCACATCCGGACGGCCGGCAAAGAAATTGGTGGCAACGGGGCCGGAGAAGAACTTCGCCCAGAAGCGGCGACGGGTCGCGCCATCGGTGAGGACGCGGGCGGCTGTCTCGCGCAGGCTTTCGGCGAGACGAGCCAGATCACCGGTCGAGCGCGGCAGCAGGCCCTCGATGCGGGCGCGGATGTGGCGCGCAAGCACGGGACCGACGCCGGTCGAGGTAATCGCCACGGCGATCGGGGCGCGGTTGACCAGCGCGCCGGTGTAGAAGTCGCAAAGCTCCGGCTTGTCGACCGCGTTGGCCGGAACGCCGAGAATGCGGGCGGCCTCGACGACGGCGCGGTCCAGCCGCTCGTCCTCGCGGGCGGAGAACACCAGCGCCACGCCGTTCAGGTGGCGCGGGCGGAAATCCTCGGCAATGTGATGCGCGCCGACGGCGGCAATGACCTCGGCCAGCTCCGGCTCGATCTCGTGGCTCACCACCTCAATGATGGCGTTGGTTTCCCCCAGCAGCCGCACCTTGGCCGCCGCTTCGCCGCCATGTCCGACGATAACAACCCGCCGGTCCGCCACCTTGTGAAAGGCGGGGAACACGTCGAGGCGCGACAAGCGCTTCAGATCGGTCGTTTCGCTGCGAACGGACATGGCCGCACTCCGGGCGATGAAAAACTATGCTCAAGATACCGGGAGCTTTCGCAAAATACCGGGCATCGTTTTTCAAAGTTCGTGGGCGGGGGAGAAAATGCTCCTGTAGCAGTGAATTTTGCCAGAAACGCTGGGCGGGGCGCGAGGCTCCTCCTGCCGCCTTGCGATGTCCGGCTGACGCCTCATCGACTGGACAACCGCCTGTCGCTCAGCGGAAAACCACCCACCGCAGTCCTCCCCGCCCCCGTGCGGGGATCCATTCGGCCTTGCTGCGAGCAGGTGAGGGTGCGTTCTGGCGCTGGAGCAGTGCAGATCCCCGCACGGGGGCAGGGATGACCTCCGGGAGGGAAGGGCAGGGTGCCAGGCAAGGCGATGCGTTGCCTGGCACCCTGTTCGCTACGTGGGTGTGAGGCGTACCCCCGCCCTTACTTCATCGCCTGCAGGATCGACACATAGTTGGCGACGGCCGCGCCGCCCATGTTGAAGATGCCGCCGATGGAGGCGTCCTTCACCTGGATGCCACCGGCCTCGCCGGTGAGCTGCATGGCGGTCAGCACATGCATGGACACGCCGGTGGCGCCGATCGGATGGCCCTTGGCCTTCAGGCCGCCGGAGGGGTTGACCGGCAGCTTGCCGTCCATCTCGGTCCAGCCTTCCAGGATGGCGCGGGCGCCATCGCCTTCCTTCACCAGACCCATGGCTTCGTATTCGATCAGCTCGGCGATGGTGAAACAGTCATGCGTCTCGACGAAGGACAGGTCATCGAGCGTCAGCCGGGCATTGGTGAGTGCCTTGCCCCAGGCCGTCTGGCAGCCCTCGAACTTCAGGATGTCGCGCTTCGACATCGGCAGGAAGTCCTGCACATGCGCCATGGCGCGGAAGGCAACGGCCTTCTTCATGCCGAGCGCGATGGCCGGATCGGTCAGGACGAGCGCGGCCGCACCATCGGAGACCAGCGAGCAGTCCGTGCGCTTCAAGGGGCCGGCGACGAAGGGGTTCTTGTCGCTTTCCTGGCGGCAGAACTCGAAGCCGAAGTCCTTGCGCATCTGGGCGTACGGATTGTTGACGCCGTTCCGGTGGTTCTTGGCCGCGATCTTCGCCAGCGCGTCCGACTGGTCGCCATGGCGCTGGAAATAGGCATCGGCGATCTTGCCGAACACGCCGGCAAAGCCCGCCGGAATGTCACCCTCTTCCTTGAGGTAGGAGGCCTTCAGGAGGTTCTGGCCGATTTCCGGTCCCGGTGTCGTCGTCATCTGCTCGACGCCGACCACGAGCACGAAACGGGCCGAGCCGGTGGCAATGGCGCGCACGCCCTGATGCACGGCGGCAGAGCCCGTGGCGCAGGCGTTCTCGACCCGGGTG
The DNA here is from genome assembly GCF_051860505.1 of Pannonibacter sp. Lineage (NCBI taxonomy): Bacteria > Pseudomonadati > Pseudomonadota > Alphaproteobacteria > Hyphomicrobiales > Stappiaceae > Pannonibacter > Pannonibacter sp. The sequence continues at coordinate 77,086 of NZ_JBHYDX010000003.1, forward strand.
GCCGGCGTGAAGCGCAGCGCCGGATCGGCCTGCAGCACCAGCGAGGCGGTGAAATCCTGCCGCGAGAAGCCGGCGTTGAAATGGCCGAGATAGATTTCGCCGACGTCCTTCGGCTCGATGCCGGCGTCGATGATGGCGTCCGTTGCCGCGCGGACGATCATGCTCTCGACGGTTTCCTCGGCGTGCTTGCCGAAGGGCAGATGGGCCCAACCCACGATGGCTGCGGTCATGTTCCGGTTCCTTGTTCTCGGCCCGTCCTCGCCGTTGCAGGCTCGGGATGGCCAGTTTCCTCCCGCGTTGGCCGGATGGTTCCATCCCGGCGCTGCAGCGGCAAGTCACAAACTGACTTTAACGTAAGATAGGCCGCAGTTTGTCCTAGTTTCCAGTCGCCGGGGCATCCTCCCTTTGGTGGGTGCTGCAATGCGGTGGGTAAAAATTTTGCGATGCAGCAAACGGTTCACACGGTTGTCACCTGCCGCTGCGATAAGGAGACCCGTTGCGGAACAGGTTTTTGGTACTTCGGTCATTGCAGATGTTTCCGAGCCGGGCGGGTTTCCCCCCGGCTCTTTTGCTTTTCCGCCTCCGGCCCGCACGGGCTCTTCCACCAGCGCCGGATATTGACTAACAGGGACAGACTTGCCGCGCCGCGTGCCGGCGCCAGCGGACCTTCGAAGCATGAGCGAACACTTGCCCCTCTCCGTCTTCATCATCGCCCGTGACGAGGCGGACCGCATTGCGGACACCATTCGCTCCGTGAAGGATTGGGTGGACGAGGTGATCGTCATCGACAGTGGTTCGGTCGATGCGACGGTGGCGGTTGCAGAAGCTGAAGGCGCGCGGGTGGTGTTCAATGCCTGGCCCGGCTACGGCCCGCAAAAACGCTTCGGCGAGGACCAGTGCCGCAATGACTGGCTGTTCAATCTAGACGCCGATGAAGTGGTGACGTCTGGTCTTGCCGAGGAAATCCGGGCTCTGATGGGCGCGGGCGGCCACCTTGCGGCGGATGGCTGGCGGGTGATGATCCGCGACGTTTATGCCCATGAGGATGAACCGGCGTCCTGGGCCTATGGCTATCACCAGATCCGCCTCTACGACCGGCGCAGGGGCCGGTTCTCGGCCTCGACCGTGCATGACACGGTGCGCCCCGAGCCCGGTGCGCGGCTGGCGGACCTCAAGGGCATCGTCGCGCATCACTCGATCCGCTCGCTCACTTTCCAGGTCGAGAAATACAATCGCTACTCGACAATGCAGGTAACCGACATGCGCGTCCGGGGCCGGTCACTGCCGCGCTGGCGGTTGCTGACCGAGTTTCCCTTCGCATTTCTGAAGGCTTATGTGGCGCGCAAATACATGCGCTATGGCTGGTGGGGGCTGATCCTGTCGCTCAACTATGCCCACGCACGCTTCCTGCGCGTGGCCAAGGCCTATGAGGCCGAACTGCTGGCGAAAAGGCTCGGGCGCAGCTGACGTCCGGGTCTCAGGCGACGATGCTGTCCGCCTCCCTTTCAACCCGCCGCACGCGGATCGGCTGGCGCAAGCCGGACAACCGGTCGAACTGCCACAGGCGCTTGATGGTTGTGTTCGTCAACTGATGGCCGCGTGACAGGACAAGTTCATGTGCCCCATCGGTCAGGATATCGTCAATTAACACATCGCCCGGATGCAAGGCTCGGATATGGCAGGAAACGGTCTTGACGCTCTTGGACTTGTTCAGTTCATCGGCCAGCAGAGTGGCGCGGACGATTTCCAGCAACTTGGGATCATATTGCTTGCGGTTGATCGACAAGGCCTCGAAGGCAGCCAGATCCAGGCCGCTGTCCGGGCTGGCATACCAGAGATCGGTCAGGATCTTCAGGATACGAGAATGCAAGGGAATGTCCTTGCCAACCGGACCGTCAGCGGGAAACCCCGAGCCGTCATAGCCGCGATTTGCATAGTAGAGCACATCGGCGATCCGCTCGAACTGGGGGATGTTGCGCAGCAGATCGCGGGTCTGCTCCGGCGCACGGGACAGCATCTCGCGCTGTTGGTCGGTCAATGACCGCGCCGAACGGTAGCGCGACAAGATATCCTTGGGCAGCAAGGCCTCGCCAAGCGGCGAGAACATCATTGCCATCTCGAGTTCCCAGGCTCGCTTCACACCGATGGCCTTGCCCACCTGCAAGGCCCATTGGCGGAGGACAGCTGTCTTGCGGAAGGCGTCCGCATGGAACAGGGATAGGGTTTCGATCAGGATCTTGACAGTGCCCGCCAGCGTCTTCTCCAGCAAAGCCCTTTCGCGCACCAGCCGGGTGTTGTGCGTGAGGCCGTTGCGGATCGCGGCCTCCATTTCGTCGACCGTACAGGGTTTGTTGAGATACATGAGGACATTGGCGTCGTTCACGGCGCGCTTGGCGACTTCCACCGTCCGATCATTTGTCAGAAGAATGCGCGACGCGGCAGGATGACTGTCAATAAGACTACGCAGAAACTCGATCCCGTCGACACCGGGAAGGTTCAGTGCAGCAACAATTACACCTACATTGTGGTTCGCTTCGAGGAAAAGGGATGCCTCAATAGAGCTTGACGCAGTTGCAATTTTATATTTCTGGCCAAGTAAATTCTGGAAGCTCGACGTCACTTTGACGTCGCCATCTACAACGAGGATCTGATTTGACACATCTTGCATCATCGATGATCCTTTCGTATCAACCCCTGCCAAGATGTCCGACTCAAGGTGTGTGATCCGGCTTTTACTGGGCAAAGCTAGTAATCTGACGTAGGATAAAAAGAGGCTACAATTGCTAATAAATGATTTTTTCGTTTCCATTTTCAGCATTAAGCTTGCTTGCGTGTATTCCTGATCGATAGAAGTTTACCGTCTCCCTGGGGAGGCGACGGCTTTCCCGGTGTCTTCGCGCTCGAGTTGTTGCGTCGATTGCAGTGAAAGGGCACAACCACACCCCCATGTGATCAGGAAGCCATCAATGCCCCAAGACGCCCTGCTGCCGGCTGCCGCCACCGAATCAGTCGATGTTCTCATCATCGGCGCTGGCCCGGCGGGCCTCATCGCGGCGGATCATCTGTCGGCGGCGGGTCATGCCGTCACCCTTGTCGACCGGATGCCGTCACCGGCCCGCAAATTCCTGCTGGCCGGGCGTGGCGGGCTCAATCTCACCCATTCCGAGCCGCTGGATCGCTTTCTCACGCGCTATGGGTCAGCCGCCGCACATCTGGAGCCGGCGATCCGCGCATTTGATCCCGAGGCGTTGCAGGCTTATGCGGCAGGGCTTGAGCAGGAAACATTCATTGGCAGCAGCGGCCGTGTCTTTCCCAAGGCCATGAAAGCCTCGCCAATGCTGCGTGCGCTGTTGGCGCGGCTGGGGGCGCGCGGCGTGCGGCTGGTGTCCCGTGCAGCCTGGAGCGGCTTCGCGGCGCCGGGGGCATCGCGGTTTCATCATCCGGACGGCGGCGAAACCGTCATTTCCGCTTGCGTCACGTTGCTGGCGCTTGGGGGTGCCAGTTGGCCACGTCTCGGCGGAACCGGCGACTGGATGGCGCCCCTTGCCGCCGAAGGCGTCGGGATCCAACCCTTGCGTCCGTCGAACTGTGGTTTCGTCGTGCCCTGGTCAGACATGTTTTCCGACAAGTTCGCAGGCACACCGCTGAAGCGGATTGCCGTTCGTCACGGCACAATGAGCCAGCGCGGTGAGGCGATGATCAGCCGGACGGGCATCGAGGGCGGAGCGATCTATGCCCTTTCGTCGGCCTTACGGGATACGCTGGAACGCGACGGGTCGGCGACCCTTTATGTCGATCTGCGCCCGGATACAGATGCAGCGACGCTGACGGCGAAGCTGGACCGGCCACAGGGCAAGCAGTCGCGCTCGACTTTCCTGCGCAAGGCGCTCGGGCTTGCTCCGGTAGAGATCGCCCTGCTGCGCGAATGCGCGGCTGACGCCGTCGGCCCGACTGACCTTGCCGAGCGGATCAAGTCGCTCCCGGTCACAGTTACGGCAACGGCCGGCATCGAACGGTCGATTTCCAGCGCCGGCGGCATTGACTGGTCGGCCCTCAACCCTGATTTCTCGCTCAAAGCCCGGCCGGATGTGTTCGCTGCCGGCGAGATGATCAATTGGGAGGCCCCGACGGGCGGTTATCTCCTACAGGCCTGCTTTGCCACCGGGCTTGCCGCCGCGCACGGCATGGCCGCCCGGTTGCCGACGCAGGAGCCGGTGGCATGACCGTTCTCTACATCGACGCAGACGCCTGTCCGGTGAAGGAAGAAGCCGCTAGGGTCGGCGTTCGCCATGGCCTGCGCATCGTCTTTGTATCGAATTCCTGGATGCGGCTGCCGGATGAGCCCGGCGTTGAACGCGTGATCGTACCCGGCGGCCTCGATCAGGCCGATGACTGGATCGCTGAAGCTGTTGTGCCGGGGGATGTGGTGGTGACCGGCGACGTTCCGCTCGCCGCGCGCTGCGTCAAGGCCGGCGCGGATGTGCTTGGCTCCACCGGAAAGCCGTTTCACGATGTCGGCATGGCGCTGGCCATGCGCGATCTGAAGACGCAACTGCGCGAGGCGGGCCAGATCCGCGAGAGCGGCCCTGCCTTCTCCAAGCTCGACCGCTCGCGCTTTCTGCAGGCTCTCGAAAGCATGGTACGCGCTGCCCGCCGCAAGTCGGCAGGCTAATTCCGGGGCAAGGGCTTGCCAAAGCTGAAGGCCCCGCCGGTGAGGGCGAGGCCTTTCGGTGGCGGTTCGGCCGCCTGGGCTGTGTTCCGGGACTTCAAAACCGGTCCCGGTCGCTGAAAAGACGCATTGAAACGCTTGCTGAAAATGTCTGCTTGAAAGGGCTTGTGCCAGTTACTGGCAGAAGACGTGACGGCCGCTGTGGGTCCGGAAGTAGCCGGTGCGCGGATCGAACGAGCGATAGCGCGAGCTGCAGTAGCGGTACCATTCCGGGGTCCACGGAGCCGGGCGGTAGTAGACCGGCGCCGGAGCGACATAGCCGGGAGCCGGGGCCATGTACATCGGTGCCGGAGCGGCATAGGACGGGGCGGCGAGTGCGGAGCCGATGACAGCCCCGGCGATCAGGCCGCCGGCAACGGCGGCGCCCGTGCCCCAGCCGTGATGGCGGCGATGGCCAGCTTCGGCGGATCCTGCAGCAACGACCAGAAGGCCGGCTGTGAGGGTCAGGGCGGCGGCTGTCTTCATCATAGTATTCGACATGATGGTGTTCCTTCTGCTTGACTGTTCATCCGACTGGTCTTGCGAGGAGAGGCCTTCGCCCGTGTTGTTATGTCCTCGTTTCGATGTGACCTAAGGTAACAGCTTCCCAAATTGCAGATGTGACCCCTGTCACGATCTGACGGCTTTTGCAGAAGGGGGGTGAGTTGGCAAAGAGCCCCGCCCAGAAGTCGGGCTCAGTGCCAGGCCGTTGGTCGTCTTCATGGCGGCGGTGAACTTGTTCCGTGTCGCCCCGGGCGCAGCGAAGCGAAGACCCGGGGTCTACTCATTCGCAGAGCGACCGTGTGTCCGATTATGCGGAAGCTGCCTGCAAGAGAGCCGGCACATCGAATGGAAGCAGAGGCTCTGCAAGCGAGTAGGCCCCGGCTCGCGCTTCGCTTGGCCGGGTGACGCCGAAGGGATCGTCAGCAAAAGGCAACCCCGCCAGAAACCTGGCGGGGTTGATATGTTCAAGTCTTTCGGCAATCGATGCCGGTCTCAGATCATGCCGCGGCGCTTCAGTTCGGCGTGGGTGTCGTCGAGGGTCTTCTTGGCGGTTGCGACCAGGAGATCGGCCTCGTCATGGGTCAGCACCAGCGGCGGCGAGATGATCATGCTGTCGCGGACGGCGCGCATGATCAGCCCGTTGCCGAAGGAAATGTCGCGGCACAGCGTGCCGACGGTGCCGGTATCGGGGAAGGCCTTCTTGCGGTTGCCTTTCTCCGGGACCAGTTCCAGGGCGCCGATAAGTCCGGTCATGCGGGCCTCACCCACCAGCGGATGCTCGCCGAGTGCGCGCCAGCGCGCCTGCAGATAGGGGCCGATGTCGTCCGCCACACGCTGGACCAGGTTTTCGCGCTGGATGATTTCCAGGTTGGCCAGTGCTGCGGCAGCGCAGGCCGGATGACCCGAGTAGGTGTAGCCGTGATAGAACTCGCCGCCCTTGTCGATGACGCCGGCTGCCACCTTGTCGGAGACCAGCACCCCGCCCATCGGCAGGTAACCTGAGGTCAGGCCCTTGGCGATGGCCATCAGATCGGGCTCGATGCCGAAGAAATCGGAGCCGAACCAGGTGCCGAGCCGGCCGAAGCCGCAGATCACCTCATCAGCCACGAACAGGATGTCGCGTTCCTTCAGGATCCGGGACACTTCGGGCCAGTAGGTCTCCGGCGGAATGATGACGCCACCAGCCCCCTGGATCGGCTCGGCAATGAACGCGGCGATCTTGTCTTCGCCATATTGGTCAATCGCCTTTTCCAGTTCCCGCGCCGCCCAGATGCCGAACTCGGCAGGGCTCATGTCACCGCCTTCGCCGAACCAGTAGGGCTGCGGAATGTGGCGCACACCGGGGACAGGAAGGTCACCCTGCTCGTGCATCGCCTTCATGCCGCCAAGGCTGGTGCCGGCCAGGGTCGAGCCGTGATAGCCGTTCCAGCGGCCGATGATGATTTTTTTCTCAGGCTTGCCCATCTGGTCCCAGTAGAAGCGGACCATGCGGAAGATGGTGTCATTGGCCTCGGAACCGGAGGAACAGAAGAAGGTCCGGTTGAACTGCGGCGGAGAGATTTCCGCGAGCTTTTCCGCCAGTGCGATCACAGGCGGATGCGAGGTCTTGAAGAAGGTGTTGTAGTAGGACAGTTCGCCCATCTGCCGGTGCACCGCATCGGCGATTTCCTCGCGGCCATGGCCAACCTGGGCGCACCAGAGCCCGGCCATGCCGTCGAGGATCCGGTTGCCGTCGGAATCCGTCAGCCACACGCCCTTGGCAGATGTGATGATCCGGCTGCCTTCCGCGTTCAGCGCCTTTGTGTCGGTGAACGGGTGGAAGTGATGCGCCGCGTCCAGCGCGCGCAGCTGCGCGGTCGGATAGCGATTGGAAACAGCCGTCATGATGGGCTCCAGGTCAGGGGTTGGGGCGCGGGAGCATGTCCCGCGCCGGTTGGTCAGACGTTGAGCAGCAGGTATTCCCGTTCCCAGGGGCTGATCACCGACATGAAGGTCTCGAACTCTTCCTGCTTGATCGCGCGGTACGTGGCGAAGAACTTTTCGCCAAACACCTCGATCAGTTCCTCGCATTCCTCGAACAGGGCCAGGGCCTCCATCAGGCCGCGTGGCAGCGACTGCTGGATGTTGCTGGCATCCGACATGCGCGGCTCGTCCGGCTGCAGCTTGTTCTCGATGCCGAGATAGCCGCAGGCGAGCGAGGCGGCGATGGCCAGATACGGGTTTGCATCCGAACCCGGCACGCGGTTCTCAAGGCGCCGGGCATTCGGCTTGGAATAGGGCACGCGCAGGCCGACGGTGCGGTTGTCATAGCCCCAGAACACGTTCACCGGCGCCGCCGTGCTGCGCGAGAAGCGGCGGTAGGAGTTGACGAAGGGCGCCATGATGCAGGTGACATGCGGCAGGTACTTCTGGTGTCCGGCGATAAAGGACAGGAACTCGGATGTTGCCTCACCATCCTTGTTCGAGAAAATGTTCTCGCCCGTCTCGATGTCGGTCACTGACTGGTGGATGTGCATGGCCGAGCCCGGCTGGTTCGACATCGGCTTGGCCATGAACGTCGCGTACATGTCATGGCGCAGCGCGGCCTCGCGAATGGTGCGCTTGAACAGGAACACCTGGTCAGCCAGTTCCAGCGGATGGCCGTGACGCAGGTTGATCTCCATCTGCGCCGCGCCTTCCTCGTGGATCAGCGTGTCGATCTCGAGGCCCTGCTTTTCCGACAGGTCGTAGATGTCGTCGATGAGATCGTCGAATTCGTTCAGGGCCGAGATCGAATAGGACTGGCGACCCGCTTCCGGGCGTCCGGAGCGGCCCGTCGGCGGCTCCAGCGGATAATCCGGATCGGTGTTCGGCCTGACCAGATAGAACTCGATTTCCGGTGCGACAACGGGGCTCCAGCCCTTTTCCTCATAGAGGGCCAGGACGCGTTTCAGGACGTTACGCGGCGCGGTTTCCACCGGAATGCCGTCACGGGTGTAGGCGTCGTGAATCAGCTGCGCGGTCGGGTCGGTCTCCCACGGCACGGTGGTCAGGGTCGAGTAGTCGGGCCGGAAATAGAGGTCACCGTCAATCGGATTGTGCTGGAACCGGTCGTCGTCTTCCGGATAGTCGCCGGAAATGGTCTGGGCGAAGATGGACGACGGCATTGTCATGACCGGACCGGACAGGAACTTCTGGGTCGGCATCATCTTGCCGCGTGCCACGCCGGCAAGGTCCGGGACAATGCACTCGATGTCCTCGATCCCGCGTTCGGAAAGCCACATCTGCGCGGTTTCCATATCCGCCACCCCGCGTAGGCTGGTCAGGGTCGGGACTTTCTTCTTCTTGCTCACGGGTAGGCTCCTGAAAAGGCGTGTTCCGGTCCGCAGGCTCCTTGTCAGGGGCCACATCGGAGGCTGCCGCATCTTGCGCCGGTCGGCCGCGCCGTCAAGGCGCGCTGCCACCGGAACTGTGCAAGGGCTGCCGCCTGCCGCGCGGGCCGAAGCGTTCCTTCAGGCTGATTTTGTGATCACAAATCAGAGTTCGTCAATCCCCTTCTGCGCCAAAGGGAGCTTCCGGGATTGCTCCGGCAGGGGCGCTGGGCCGGGAGTGGCCCGTTCGAGGAAGCTCATGCCTTCGCGGATGTCAGCGCGAATGGCGGTCGCAAAGGCCTCAGCATCCCGCCCCCGGATCGCCCGGATGGCTTCCTTGTGGTGATCTATGAGGATCGCGGTGCCGACCCGGCCATAGACCGTGCGCATATAGGGCGAGAACTGCAGCCACAGGCTTTCGACAAGGGGCAGCAACACGAGGGAGCGCGCTGCTGAATAGATCCGGAAGTGAAAGGCATGGTTGAGGCGCAGATACGCTTCCGGGTCGCCGGTGGCAATACTGACGTCCATCTTAAGATCGATCTCCTCCAACTCGCGCGCGGCTGTCCTGTCAAGGAACGGCAAGGCCCGAACAGCCAATTCCGGTTCCAGCAACACGCGAGCGGTCAGGATCTCGGCAAAGCGGCCTTCGGTCATTTCGGGCACCTGGACGCGCCCGCTCGGCTTCAGATACAGGGCATTTTCGGCTGCAAGGCGCTGGATCGCTTCGCGCACGGGCATCGGGCTGACGCCAAGCTCCTGCGCCAGTCCGCGCAGCGTGACGGCCTTTCCAGGGATGAAGCGGCCGGTGAGAAGGGCGGTCCTGAGGCTCTGTTCCACGTGGTCGCGGGCGAGGCGCCGCGAGGGGGAGGATGCCCCGGCAGAGGCGGCGGGGGCAGGGCCACGGGCAGGGTCACTGGTAGGGTCGGGGGGCTGGCTTGCGGCAGCGGACATGGGGCAAGGTCCTGAGGTTTCGGTCGGTGCGGCGGGTGCCGGAGCGCCGGGTCTTTGATGCAAGGCGGCTGTTCTGCCAGATCGCGGCGCAGCATCGAACTGTGTTCCGCTTCCTTGACAGCCATTCCCAGACGTGATCACATTTTGGTCGGTTTCGCAATTATCGAAAGCGCCGCAGCAACACCGGTCCCGTCGGGAACGGTCCGTGCTTCGGGCAGCCCTAAGGAGAGCCGACATGCAAACAGTCCCCCGCCAGACCTGGGTTCGCCCGGCCGACGAGGGCTGGGAAGAGGTGCTGGAAAGCTTCCTCGCCGAACATCCGGACATTGATACGTTCGAAGTCATCCTGCCCGATACCAATGGCGTGCTGCGTGGCAAATGGTTGCCCGGCAATGCCATCCGCAAAGTTTTCGAGGAAGGCGTTGCGTTGCCTTTCGCCCTGTTCGGTCTTGATGTCTGGGGCCGCGAGGTCGAGGAGACCGGCCTGCACATCGAGACCGGTGACATGGACGGCGTCTGCTGGCCGATCGCCCGGACACTCAAGATCGTGCCCTGGACCGAGCGCAAGACGGCGCAGGTGTTGATGCACATGTATGACCGCGCCGGCAGCCCGTTCCTGATCGATCCGCGCCACGTCCTTGCCCGCATGACAGACAAGCTCGCCGAACATGGGCTGTCGGGCACGTCGGCCTTCGAGATGGAGTTCTATCTGTTCGAGGAGAGCGACAGTGACTGGAGCGGCCCGCCGAAGCCGGTGTTCTCCACGCATCTGGGGCCGGCGCGCCAGAACATGTATGCTCTGTCGGATCTGGAATCGCTGATGCCGCTGGTCGACGAGATCCGCGCCGGCGCGGAGTTGCAGGGGATCCTTGCAGATGCCGCCGTCTCGGAAGCAGCTCCCGGCCAGTTCGAGCTCAACCTGCACCATCGCAATGACCCGCTGATGGCTGCTGACGATGCTGTCCTGCTGCGCCGGCTGGTGGCTGGCGTGGCGCGCAAGCACAAGCTGAAGGCGTCCTTCATGGCCAAGCCTTTTGCGGAATGGCCCGGAAGCGGCATGCATGTGCACGTGTCCATGGAGGACGCGACCGGCAACATCTTCGCCGACCCGGTGCATGGCGAGACACGGCTGTTGCATGCGATCGCCGGCCTGATCGACACCATGCCGCAGTCGCTGTTGCTTTACATCTGCTCGTTCAACGGGTTTCGCCGCATGCAGCCGGGCTCCTATGCCCCGACCTCGATCTGCTGGGGCTATGACAACCGCTCCGTCGCCTTGCGGGTCCCGGCCAGCAAGCCGTCGGCCTCCCGCATCGAGCACCGGATTGCCGGCGCCGACGCCAATCCGTATCTGGTGTTGACCGGAGTGCTCGCGGGCATGCTTGAGGGGATCAAGGCCCAGGCTGAGCCGCCCCCACCGGTGGAAGGCAATGCCTATGAGAAGGGCTTCAAGCGTCTGACCCCGTGGATGGATGAGGCGATTGATGCCTTCGTGGCTTCCGAGCGCATGAAGGAGGCTGTGGGCGCGCATATGCACAAGGTGCTCAGTGACATCAAGCGCGAGGAACTCAACGCGTTTGGCCGCGAAATTTCGTCACTTGAGCGCCAGACGTATCTTTGACGGAACGTTTTGAACAAGGGAAGGGCCGGGCGTGCCTGAAAAAACATCACGGCCCCTCCAACCAACTGTTGAGCCTGCAGGAATTCGCTTTTAGTCTCAGCTTCGGATGTCGCATCTGTGTCGCTGAAACTGGACCTAAGGACGTTGAAAAGAGTCTGCCGGGATCTGCGGCGCGAGGGGCTGGCGATCGTCAACCAGACAGGTGTGGAGTGGAGACGAGAAGCATGTTGAAGACTTTTCTCATGGGCGCTGCGGCGCTTGCAGTCATCGCGGGCCCTGCGCTCGCTCAGGAACGTGTTGTAAACGTATACAACTGGTCCGATTACATTGATGATGCGATCCTTGAGGACTTCACCAAGGAAACCGGCATCAAGGTGAACTATTCGGTCTTCGACAGCAACGAGATGCTGGAGACCAAGCTGCTTGCCGGTGGCACGGGCTATGACGTCGTCGTCCCGACCGGCACCTTCCTCGGCCGCCAGATCCAGGCCGGCGTGTTCCAGAAGCTGGACAAGTCCAAGCTGACCAACAGCAAGCACATGTGGAAGGAAATCGAAGCCCGCCTGTCGAAATATGACCCGGGCAACGAATACGCCATTAACTACATGTGGGGCACGACCGGCATCGGCTACAACGTCGAGAAGATCAAGGAGCGCATGCCGGATGCGCCGGTCAACTCCTGGGACATGTTCTTCAAGCCGGAAGTCGTGTCGAAATTCGCCGATTGCGGCATTTTCGTTCTCGACACGCCGGAGGAAATCATCCCGGCAGCGCTGAACTATCTCGGCCTTGATCCGGACAGCAACAACGCCGAGGACATCGAGAAGGCCGGCGAACTGCTGGTGTCGATCAAGCCGTATATCCGCAAGTTTCATTCCTCGGAGTACATCAACGCTCTGGCGAACGGTGACATCTGCATGGCTGTCGGCTGGTCCGGTGACATCCTCCAGGCGCGTGACCGCGCTGCGGAGGCCAACAACGGCGTGACCGTGCAGTACACCATTCCGCAAGAAGGTGCGCTGATGTGGTTCGACAACATGGCGATCCCGGCTGACGCCAAGAACGTCGCCGAGGCGCATGAGTTCCTCAACTACATCATGCGTCCGGAAGTGGCTGCTAAGGCCTCCAACTTCGTGTTCTACGCCAATGGCAACAAGGATAGCCAGGCGCTGCTGAACAAGGAAGTCTTCGAGGATACAGCGATTTATCCGGACGAGACCACCGTGCAGAAGCTCTACACGGTCTCGACCAAGGACGCGAAACTGAACCGGGTTCAGAACCGCGTCTGGACGAAGGTCAAGAGCGGAAGCTGACCTAGCGCGGGCCCGGTCAAACCGGGCCCGCTCACATCAGGGGGCGCCGCGGCACGGGTGGACGGCTCGCCATTGGCGAGCAGCCGGAGCCGCTGGCGGGTTTGCGAGGGGATGGATTTTGGCCAAGAAACCCGTTGGACCGGTGCGTCGGGCCTTTGCGCCCTGGGAGAACCCGCAATCCGTTCCTTTTATCGAATTTCGCAATGTTACCAAGCGGTTCGGCGACTTTGTCGCCGTCAACAACCTCAGCCTGAAGATCTACGAGCGCGAGTTCTTCGCCCTGCTCGGCGGATCTGGCTGCGGCAAGACGACCATGATGCGCATGCTCGCCGGCTTCGAGACGCCGACCGAAGGCGAGATCTTTCTGGACGGGCAGTCGCTCGCCGGTGTCCCGCCGTATCGCCGTCCGGCCAACATGATGTTCCAGTCCTATGCCCTGTTCCCGCATATGAGCGTGGAGGCCAACATTGCGTTTGGTCTCAAGCAGGATGGCATGGCAAAGGACAAGATGGCCGAGCGCGTCGCCGAGATGCTGCGCCTGACCAAGCTGGAGAAATTCGCCAAGCGCAAGCCGCACCAGTTGTCCGGTGGCCAGCGCCAGCGCGTTGCGCTCGCCCGCTCGCTGGCAAAGCGTCCGAAAGTTCTGCTGCTCGACGAACCGCTCGGCGCGCTTGATCGCAAGCTGCGCGAGGAGACCCAGTTCGAACTCATGAACCTGCAGGAAGAGCTGAAGATGACCTTCCTCGTCGTCACCCACGACCAGGAAGAGGCCATGACCATGGCCGACCGGATCGCGGTGATGGACGCGGGCGAGATCATCCAGGTGGCAACACCCGGTGAAATCTATGAAATGCCGAATTCCCGCTTCGTGGCCGACTTTATCGGCGACATCAACCTGATCGAGGCCCGGGTAACGGCCAAGGTCGAAGGCGGAACGCTGCTGCGGGCTGTCGATGCCTGGGGCGGCTTTGACATCGACACGATCCAGGAGACCTCCGCAGCAGTCGGCGATACCGTCTGGTATGCCATCCGCCCGGAAAAGATGCAGATCGAAGTCGGCCAGGCCGGGGCGCCGGCCGTGAACACCGTCGGGGCCGAAGTCTGGGACATCGCCTACCTTGGCGACGTTTCGATCTATCACTCGCGCCTCGGGGATGCGCAGACCCTGCGTTCGACCGTCACCAACCGCACCCGCCTCGTCGAGCGGCCGATTGCCTGGGATGATCATGTGGTCCTGTGCTGGGCCCGCGATGCCGGCGTCATTCTCACCGCCTGACGGCCGATCCGGAAAGGGAATGTGCCATGGAAACAATCGGTGCGGACAAGGTGAAGGCAAGACTGGGACGCCTCTTCGTGATCGGCGTGCCTTTCCTGTGGCTGTTGGTGCTGTTCCTGGCGCCCTTCTTCATCGTCTTCAAGATTTCGCTGTCGGAAATCGCCGTCGCCATCCCGCCCTATGCCCCGACTTTCGACTGGTCGGCCGGCGTGAGCGGTTTCTTCGAGACGCTGTCCGGCTTCAGTTTCGCCAATTACGTCTGGCTGACTGAAGATGATCTTTATTGGCGCTCCTACCTGTCCAGTGTCGTCATCGCCGGCACCTCGACGCTGCTGACCCTGCTGGTCGGCTATCCGATTGCCTATGGCATGGCACGCAGCCCGAAAGCCTGGCGTCCGACCTTGCTGATGCTTGTGATCCTGCCATTCTGGACCTCGTTCCTGATCCGCGTCTATGCCTGGATCGGCATCCTCAAGAATGAGGGTCTTCTGAACCAGTTGCTGCTGGCCCTTGGCGTGATCAGCGAGCCGCTGATCATCCTCAACACCAACTCGGCGGTCTATATCGGCATTGTTTATTCTTATCTGCCGTTCCTGGTGCTGCCGCTCTATGCGAGCCTCGAGAAGATGGACGAGTCCCTGCTTGAAGCCGCGCAGGATCTTGGCTGCCCGCCCTGGAAGGCGTTCTGGACCATCACGTTCCCGCTGTCCTTGCCGGGTGTGGTCGCCGGGTGTTTCCTGGTCTTCATTCCGGCGGTCGGCGAGTTCGTGATCCCGGATCTGCTGGGCGGGTCGGAGACCCTGATGATCGGCAAGACATTGTGGATGGAGTTCTTCAACAACCGTGACTGGCCGGTCTCCTCGGCTGTGGCCGTCGTGCTCCTGCTCATCCTCGTGGTTCCCATCGTGCTGTTCCAGCATTACCAGCACAAAGCAGCGGAGAAGGCGGCATGAGGACGGGCCCTTCCTGGTTCAACATCACCTCTATCGTGCTCGGTTTTGCGTTCCTGTATCTGCCGATCCTGATCCTGGTGGTCTTCTCGTTCAACGAATCCCGTCTCGTGACCGTCTGGGGCGGGTTCTCGACAAAGTGGTACGTTGCACTCCTGAACAATGATCAGTTGCTGGAGTCTGCTTTCGTGTCGCTGCGGGTGGCGTTCCTGTCGGCGACGCTGGCGACCGTGCTCGGAACAATGGCTGCCCTGGTCCTGGTCCGTATCGGCCGCTTCCGGGGCCGGACCTTGTTTTCCGGCATGATCTACGCACCGCTGGTGATGCCCGAAATCATCCTCGGCCTGTCGTTCCTGCTGCTGTTCGTGGCCATTGACCAGCCGCGCGGTTTCTGGACGATCATCATCTCGCATACCACCTTCGCCATGTGTTTTGTCGCGGTGGTGGTGCAGTCGCGGCTCGTCGGTTTTGATCGTTCACTGGAAGAGGCCGCGCTGGATCTGGGATGCCCGCCGGCCCGGACCTTCTTTGTCATCACCCTGCCGCTGATCCTGCCGGGCGTGATCGCCGGCTGGATGCTGGCCTTCACGCTGTCGCTGGATGATCTTGTGATCTCGAGCTTCACCACCGGCCCTGGCGCGACAACGCTACCGATGAAAATCTACTCCCAGGTGCGCCTTGGCGTGACACCGGAAATCAATGCAGCCTGTACCATCCTGGTTGGTATTGTGACCGTTGCCGTCGTCATCGCGTCGCTGGCAACACGGCGCCAGGAGATGCTCCGTGAGCGGGATGAACGCCGCGCAGCTGCCGCTACCGGTTGAGCGCTGCCTGGAAAATGTTCTGAGACAGAAAACCCGCCGATGCGTTGCATCTGGCGGGTTTTTCTTTGTCTGCGCGTTTCCACGGGGATTCAGCGAAATAGTTCGGGCATCAAGCATTGATAAAGACATCAAGGCTAGGGTGTTGTTGAGTGCTCTTGAGCACGTACCGGTTGCATTTTCGTGACAGGTGGCGTGCAGGGGCGACCATGCAACTTCGTGCCCCGGATTGTCGCGTGCCCATGTACAGATTACCGGATGCTGGTAACAGGCTGATCAGCCGGCTGCACAGAGACCCGGACCGCGCTTTTCTCGACACGCTCTGGCACGCCCTGCCGGGCGGTGCCGTTTCAACGCCGTTTCAGACGCCGGCGGTGCTTTCCACGATGGCGGAACATGTCTTTGCCGCTCAAGGCGCAGAGCTCCGGATTGTCGAGGTCTGCGAGGCCAGCACTAGCCAGTCCGTGATGCTGATACCTCTGGTCGTGTTCCGGCGTGGCCCGGTCAAGATGGGCGGTATTCCGGACTTCGGCCTCGTGGACCAATGCGCCCCTGTTCTGGCCGGCGACATCGAGCTGGATGACACGCTCACCGACCTGCTATGGGGATTTGTCGAGGATGCCCTTTCTGACGTCGACCTGATCGATGTGAAAAAGGTCCCGCCGCGCATTGCCGGTCGCCCGAACCCGCTGCATGCCCTGCCGACCGAACTCGTGCAGGATCCGATCTATGCGCTCGACCTGACGGCGGGCGAGGGACCGGGCGGTTGGCGCCGCAAGCACGTCTACAAGGAAGCGCGCGGCAAGTACCGCAAGCTGGAGGCTGCTGGCATCCATTTTGTCGAGGCACGGTCTGAACAAGACCGTATCTTTGTTCTCGATCAGCTCCGGCTGCAGCGGCAACACCGCTTCGAGGAAAAGCAGTGGTATAATACCCTCGAAGAAGAGCCGGCGCAGTCCAGTTATATCGACAGTCTCTTGCGTGAATATGGCCCGGACTGTCCGTTACGTCTGTTTGCCCTCAGGGACGAGACCCGCGTTGCCGGGGCCATTTGTGCGCTGTCTCGAGGCAGCGCATTGTCCGCCATGCTGATCTCCATGGGTGGTGAGGAATGGCGCCGCTTCTCGCCCGGCCTTGTCCTGTTTGCGCGGTTGATCGACTGGGCCGGCCAGAATGGCTTCACCGAACTGTGCTTTGGCTCTGGCGTCCAGTTCTACAAGACCCGCTTCGGCGGCGACCCCTGGCCGATCCACGCCTATGCCCGCCCCCTGACGACGGCGGGGACTGCCTATCTGGCTTTGCGGCGGCTCAAGGCAATTGCGCGCCGGCTGCGCGACGAGACGGCACGCCTTTCGGCACCCGGGGCGCCTGCGCAAAGTGCCTGAGGCACGAACGAACCGGACGCCTTGTTTTCCAGGGATACAAGACGTGTCACTGCCCGCCAGCGGAGACCTGTTCAATTGTGCTATCCCGCCTTCAGACAGTTGACGTGGGCGGAAAATACCGGTCTTGTTGCGTCGCAACCTGACCGCGGCGTCATGTCGGTGTGGTGGCCGGGCCTGGGCGGGAGGAGCAGCCTTCCAGGTGTCAGCCCGGTCGCGCGCGTCGGTCGCGACGCCTGTTCCGGTCGGTTTTGAGGAGACAACGATGAACAAGGTATACCCGAACGCAAAGGCCGCGCTGGATGGCCTTGTGTTTGACGGAATGACCATCATGGCCGGTGGTTTCGGCCTGTGCGGGATCCCCGAGAACCTGATCGTCGCCCTGCGCGACAGCGGCGTGACGGGCGTGACGGCGATATCCAACAACGCCGGCGTGGACGATTTCGGCCTCGGCCTGCTGCTGCAGACGCGCCAGATCCGCAAGATGGTCTCGTCTTATGTGGGTGAGAATGCCACGTTCGAGAAGCAGTACCTGAACGGCGAACTCGAACTTGAATTCAACCCGCAGGGCACGCTGGCCGAGCGCATCCGCGCTGGCGGCGCCGGCATTCCGGGCTTCTACACCAAGACCGGTGTGGGCACGCTGATCGCCGAAGGCAAGGAACACAAGCAGTTCAACGGCGAGACCTTCATCCTCGAAACCGGGCTTGTGTCGGACCTGTCGCTGGTCAAGGCCTGGAAGGCCGACAAGGAAGGCAACCTCGTCTATCGCAAGACGGCGCGGAACTTCAATCCGATGATGGCGACCGCCGGCAAGGTGACGGTTGTCGAAGTCGAGGAACTGGTCGAGATCGGAGATCTTGATCCGGACCAGATCCACACTCCGGGCATCTTCGTTGACCGCATCGTGGTCGGCACCTTCGAAAAGCGCATCGAAAAGCGCACCACCCGCGCCGCCTGAAGCCGAGGAGACTGAGCAATGGCCTGGACTCGTGACGAAATGGCCCAGCGGGCCGCGCAGGAACTGGAAGACGGTTTCTACGTCAACCTTGGCATCGGCATCCCGACGCTGGTGTCCAACTACATCCCCGAAGGCGTCCACGTGACGCTGCAGTCGGAGAACGGCATGCTCGGCATGGGGCCGTTCCCGACCGATGACGAAGTCGACGCCGACCTCATCAACGCCGGCAAGCAGACGATCACCGAGCTGCCGCAGACCTCGTATTTCTCCTCCGCCGACAGCTTTGGCATGATCCGTGGTGGCCACATCGATCTGTCGATCCTGGGTGCTATGGAAGTGTCGGAGACGGGCGATCTCGCCAACTGGATGATCCCGGGCAAGATGGTCAAGGGCATGGGCGGCGCGATGGACCTCGTGGCCGGGGTCAAGCGCGTGGTTGTCATCATGGACCACGCGTCCAAGGCGGGCGAAAGCAAGCTGCTGAAAGCCTGCACCCTGCCGCTGACTGGTGTTGGCTGTGTCGACCGCATCATCACCAATCTCGGTGTGTTTGATGTTACCCCTGACGGCTTGAAAGTTGTCGAGCTGGCCAAGGACGTAACCGAAGATGAAGTGAAGGCGGCCACAGAAGCCTCCCTCAAGTTCTGATTCTGTATTCAGGCGGATCAATTAATTGATCCGCCTGAATTTCTTCTTGACGTAACGGATAGTTTGTTTGATCGAATTGCACTATTTCCGGAATTGGATGTTTTGAATTTCTGGAATTTGTTCCGTTTTGGATCGCTTTCAGACTTCTGGTATCTGGCTTGAGCGACTGCCGGTTAACTTATATTTGCCGGCAACATTTTTTCTGCCGTGCTTTTATGCCTCGAACAGGCAGCTCTCCACGGCATTAAATTAGCCAGCTCATTGTCCTGCCTGGTTTACGGGCTTCGATTGATTTGCTGCGCTGCGTCAATCGGGCCGACATGATTTTCTGCCATGACATGCCGGCACGGATCGCATCACGCGATCAGGGGGGCATATGCGGAAACAACTGGCGAGATTGAAGATTTGGGCCCTGCGGCGGGCATCGGGCCTTCGCACGCGCTTCACCTTCTTCGTTGTCTCCCTTTGTGCCATCATGATCGTCATCATGGTCGGAACGGCCAGCTATCTCGACTATCGCGACGAGGAAACCAAGTCGCTCGCCAACGTCCAGGCGATTGCCAATACCGTCAGCCGGTTGGCGACGCCGCAACTTGCCAATCACCACTATCTCATCCTGGCCCAGGAACTGGAGAGCATCGCCGCCAGCGGCATGATCACGGTTGCCAAGGTTTATGATCCCAGGCGCACGATCCTGATCGATTCCGATCCGGCCACCAGCCTGTTCGACCGTGTTCCCATTGATCCGCTGCTGCTGCAGACAATCGAGACCTCCCAACCGATCGAAGAGGTCGATGGGCCCCTTGTCCAGGTGGCGATGCCGGTCTGGAGCCGTGACGGGCGTGTTGTTGCCGGTGCCGTCCTTGTCAGTGCGCGTCATCCGGAGCTTTTCGAGATCCTGTCCCGGATCTGGCAACGCAATGCCGCAGTCGCTGCGATGTTGCTCGCGATGGCTGTTCCCGTGGTGCTGAAGTTTGGCAACGGGTTCCTGAAGCCGATCAAACACTTGACCAATGTTGCCCATCAGATCAGTGCGGGCGACTTCAGTACCCGGTTTCCGGTGGAGCGCATCGATGAGATCGGCGTTCTTGCGCGCGCTTACAGCAACATGGTCGATGAAATCCGTTCCAACATGGAGCAGATCAACAAGCTCGCCTTCATGGACGGCGTCACAGGCCTGCCGAACCGGGAATTCTTCCGTCAGCATTTCCAGCGCTGGCAACTCCTGTCAGATGGCAGCCCGCGCCGGATGGCGGTCCTGTTCATCGACCTCGACCGGTTCAAGCGGGTCAATGACAGTTTCGGCCATGACTACGGCGACCTGCTTCTCGGGCAGATTGCCGAGCGGTTTGAAGCGATCCTGCTTGGGCCACAGATGCAGGTGCGTCCTGGCGCCTTGCCGCATGGACCGCTGCGCCGCATGGCACGCTTTGGCGGCGACGAGTTTGCGCTGATCATTCCTCTGCATGAGCCGGGGTATGGCGAAGCCACGTCGCTTGCCGAAAAGCTGTTGCATGCGGTGGAAACGCCGTGCCGTGTCAATGGACAGGAACTGTCGGTTGGTGCGAGCATCGGCATTGCCGTCTATCCGGACGATGGTGCTGACATGTCCGCGATCCTCAAGCATGCGGACATTGCGATGTACGCGGCCAAGGCTGCCGGCGGAAACGCGCTGCGTATCTTCAATCGCACGGACGGCGATGTCGAGGCCCGCGAACGGCTGCGCATGGAAACGGAACTGCGGGTCGCGCTGGCCAGTGACCAGATTACGATTTTCTTTCAGCCCAAGGTCGATTGTGCCGGCGGCAAGGTAACGGGCGCTGAAGTGCTTGCGCGTTGGAACCATCCGAAGCGCGGCCTGCTGGCTCCTGTTGCCTTCATCGAAATCGCCGAGGAGACTGGCCTGATCCTGCGACTGGGGGACAGGGTGCTTGAACTGGCCTGTCGCCAGGGGCGCGAATGGATTGATGCGGGCCACCCCTTGCCGCTCGCTGTCAATGTCTCAACGCGCCAATTGGAATGGTCGGGTTATACCGACCGCGTTCTGGGAATTCTGCGGGATACCGGCTTTCCGCCCGAGATGCTGGAACTGGAACTCACCGAGACCGTGGCCATGGCCAATCCGGATCTTGTATGCGCGGCGACCCAGCGGTTGCGCGCAGCGGGTATCCGCTTTGCGATCGATGACTTTGGCACGGGCTATTCGAGCCTTGCCCACCTGCAGAACCTGCCCTTCGACACCCTCAAGATTGACCGCTCCTTCATTGCCGGCACCGGTGAGGAGGGGCGGCATCAGCGGATCGTCGAGACCATTCTGGTGATGGCCCGCAATCTGAACTACGAAGTGGTTGCAGAGGGCGTGGAGACGCAGGAGCAACTGGAGTTCCTGCGGGCTTGCGGTTGCAAGACGGCGCAAGGATACCTCTTCAGCATGCCGATGGCTGCGTCAATGTTTGCTGCCTGGCGTCAGCCGTTCCTCGGCGCGACCAAGCCGGTGGCGCCCCTTGACAGCGCCCGGTTGGCTCAGGCCCGACCGACCGCCGTCTGATCCGTGCTGGCGGACGTCCGGCGCGACACCGCATCCCGGTAGGTACGGGCACTGGTTCGCGCCAGCAGGATGACCGGCACCAGCCCGACAAGAACAATGGTCAGGGCCGGCAGGGCGGCATCCTCGAAGGCCTCGCGCGATGCGGCCTCGAAGACGGTTGTTGCCAATGTGTCGAAGTTGAACGGCCGCAACAGGATGGTCGCAGGCAGTTCCTTCATGCAGTCGACAAAAGTGATGAGCAGCCCCGACAACAGCACCGGCTTCAGCAGCGGCAGGTGCACCTCTGCAAGAATGCGGGTCGCGCGCCGGCCCAGGGTCTGGGCCGCCATGTCGAGATGCGGAGATATCTTGCTGAATCCATCCTCGACCTGTCCATGTGCCACTGCCAGGAAACGCGCGGTATAGGCATAGACAAGCCCGGCGCCTGATCCGAGCAACAAGAGCCCCGTGCCGAACCCGAACATCTGCTTCATGATGGCATCAAGGCCGTTGTCGAAGCGGGCAAGCGGAATGAGAATGCCGACCGCCAGAACAGTGCCCGGCACAGCATAGCCGACCGCGGCAATCCGGGAGGCGAGCCGCAAACGGCCCGACTTGCGCAATCGAACAGCGTAGACAAGCACCACCGCCAGCGTGACGATGACCAGGCTGGCGATGATGGCCAACAGGGTACTGTTCCCCGCAGCCCTCAGGAAAGCCGGGTCTGCGAGCATCTCCAGCCGGCGGCTGGAGCGCTCGGCCAAGAGGCTTGCCGGGACAACGAAACCCAGGAACACCGGCAGTGCACAGGCAAGCATGGCCCCCCCTGCGCGCCATCCGGTCAGGCGGTAGGGTGTTGGGGCGTGGTGCTTGCCGCGCGACTGGTCAAACCGTTGCCGCGCCCTTGCGTGCCGTTCCAGAGTGAGCAGCACAAAGACGACGACCAGCATGGCGCAGGCGAGCTGTGCGGCTCCGGTCAGGTTCGAGCGGTTGAGCCAGGTGTCATAAATTGAGAAGGTCAGCGTCTTGACGCCGAAGAAGGTGACCGCGCCGATATCATTGAGGCATTCCATCAGCGCCAGTGACACGCCAACGGCGATGGCCGGGCGCGACAGGGGTAACGCCACCCTGGCGAACACCCGGAACGGGCCGGCGCCAAGGGTACGGGCGACATCCAGCGTGCCGGCGGACTGCAGCAGGAAACTCGCCCGTGCTGTCAGGTAGACATACGGGTAGAGCACGGCCGACATCACGAAAATCGCCCCGCCCAGCGAGCGTAACTCTGGGAACCAGTAGTCCCGCGCCGAGGTGAAGCCGAACACGGACCGGATCGCGGATTGCACCGGACCGGAATATTGCAGCACTTCCACATAGGCGATGGCGATGATGTAGGTCGGCACCGCCAGTGGCACCAGAAGCGCCCAGTCGAACAGACCCCTGCCCGGAAAGCGGCACATGGTGACGAGCCAGGCTGTCGAGACCCCGGTTATCGTCGTGACAAGCCCGACGCCCAGCATCAGCAGGAAGGTTGTCTTGAGCGATCCTGGCAGGACGGTCGTGAGCAGATGGCCCCACACCCCGTCTGACGAGCCTGAAGCCAGTACGCCAAGCGAGATCAGCGGCATCAGGACGATAGCTGCCGCAATCCAGGCCAGCCCTTGCCATAGCCGGTCACCGGTCCGGGCCGGCATCACGCCGGCGGACATGCGGGGCTGAACAGGGGAGGGGGAGGCATTCGTCATCGTCCTGCCATAAGCCTGCTGCGGCCTTCAAATGCAAGAGGGCGCCGCGATGGTTTCGCGGCGCCCGGAATTGACAGGTTCAGTTCAGGTCTCAGCTGGCCGGACCATCATCGAAGCGGACCTTGTCGACCAGTTCGCTGGCAGCCTTGCGGTTCTTGGCCATTTCGGCCAGCGGCAGGGTGTCAGCCTTCAGCGTGCCGAAGGACTTGACCAGATCCGAAGGCTCGGTGCCCGGGGTGACCGGGTACTCGTGGCTTGCTTCGGCATAGATCTGCTGCGCCTTCGGGGTCGACAGGAACTCGACCAGCTTCAGCGCATTGTCCTTGTTCGGGGCATTCTTGGCCATGACGATGCCGGCGATGTTCACCTGGGTGCCGCGATCAGCCGCATTCGGGAACAGGATCTTGGCCGAAGCGGCCCATTCCTTCTGTTCCGGCTCCTTCTCGTTCGTCATCATTGCACCCATGTAATAGGTGTTGCCGAGCGAGATGTCGCATTCGCCGTTCTTGATGCCCTGCACCTGGCTGCGGTCGTTGCCGGCCGGCTTGCGGGCAAGGTTGTCACGCAGGCCAACGAGCCACTTTTCGGTCTCTTCAGCGCCTTTGTTGGCGATCATCGAGGCGACGAGGCCGATGGTGTAGACGTGCTGGCCCGAGCGGGTGCAGATCTTGCCCTTCCACTTCGGATCGGCAAGTTCCTCATACGTGATCGTGTCCTGCTGGACGCGGTCCTTGGAGGCATAGATCACGCGCGCGCGCGTCGTCAGGCCGACCCAATGGCCTTCCGGATCCAGATAGGTCGCGGGAATGTTTTCCTTGACGACATCGGACACGATCGGCTGGGTAATGCCGGCCTGCTTGGCGCCATCGAGGCGGCCAATGTCAACCGTCAGCAGCACGTCGGCCGGAGAATTTGCGCCCTCGGCAGCGATACGTTCTTCAAGGCCCTCGTTGGCGAAGATCACGTTGGTCTTCACGCCGGTTTCAGCGGTAAAAGCGTCCAGAAGCGGCTGGATCAGCGTCGGCTGGCGGTAGGAATAGATGTTCACTTCACCGTCAGCGAGCGCAGCAGGAGCGGCAACGGCCACGAAGGTGGTCGCCAGCAGCGCGCGGCGGGCGAGGGTCGAAAGTGCATTGAACGCCATGATATCCTCCAGTCGGCAGGGGTAAAGGCCCTGGGAACCCTGTCCTCGATGAGAGGACAGTACGGGCGGATATATGAGTGTAACGTTCCGGAAAGTCAAGAAAACTTGAGAAATCAATAGTTTAGAATTATTGTAATGTGAATATGAGTAAAACATGCAGGTTTTTCAGTCAGTTCCGGCTGGCTCCGCCAATGGCTTGGGCCGACCGGGCAGCGGCGTGCCGCCGGCAAGAATGTCGACCATCCAGTCCCGGTCGATGTTCTGTCCGGTCAGAACGACCCCGGCCTTGCGGCCCGCCATCTTGTCCTTCTCCTGCATCAGTGCAGCGAGCGCTGCCGCGCCTGCGCCCTCGGCCAGGTTATGCGTTGCCCGGAACAGAAGCCGCGTGGCGCGGCCGATGTCGTGGTCGCTGACCCTGAGGATCCGTGAGGCTCCGCCGCGGATCACGGCCAGGGCAATGGGATCAGCGACGCGAACCGCCATGCCGTCGGCGAAGCTGAACGCGGCCCCTGTGTCGCGGATCTGGCCGGTTTCGAACGCGGTCGCGTAGCCGTCGAACCGGTCCGAAACAACGCCGACCACTTCAGTCTTCAGCCCGAGCGCGTCACGGGCGGAAATCATGCCGCAGATGCCCGACCCAAGCCCGATCGGCACATAGACGGCATCAAGACGCGGAAAGGCCCGGAGAAACTCGAGCGCATAGCTGGCAACGCCGGCGACAAGGTCGGCCTGGAACGAGGCGACAAAGGTCAAGCGCCGCGACTGCTGCTGCTCGATGGCGTGGGATTTCGCCGCATCGAAGTCCTCGCCGAACTCGATCAGTTCGGCACCGAGCGCCCGCATGGCGGCGTTCTTCTCCTTCGAATTGCCTTTCGGGACGACGATGGTGCAGGTCAGGCCAAACTGGCGGGCCGCGAAGGCGAGGCTCTGGCCATGGTTGCCTCGTGTCGCTGAAATCACGCCGCTGCCGGCCGGAAGTTGTTGCGCCAGCCGAGCCAGATGGACGAGCCCGCCGCGGACCTTGAAGGCACCGACCGGCGTATGATTCTCGTGCTTGACGGCGACCTCTGCCCCGACCGCCTCTGACAAAAGGGGCCAGACATACTGCGGCGTTGGCGGCATATGACGATAGACGATGCGGGCGGCGTCTTCAAGGGCGGCAAGGGTCAGCATGAAACAACCGTCCAGTCGGGGCTTGGCAACAAGATCCGCCAACCCTAGCCAATCGGGCTTGCGCCGGGAAGGTGCGTTCAGGGCGTATCAAGTCGTGCAACGGCCGCGTGCACCGGTAGCGTGACGATGGCTATCGCTGCGTCGTCCGGGGAAGTTGCAATGGCAAAGCCGAGCGCACCGCACATGGCCAGCATGCTGGTGTTTTCCTTCAGCACCTCGCCCTTGATTGTTTCGATGCCATCGACCTGGGCATAGCGGATGATCAGTTTCATCAAGGCCCAGCCAAGTCCTCGGCCTTTCAGGTCCGAACGCACCATCACCGCATACTCCCCCGTCCGGTGGTCCGGATCGGCATGCAGGCGCACAACGCCGAGCAAAGCCCCGGTTTGTGGATCGATCGCAGCAAGTGCCATGGCCCGGTCATAGTCGAGCTGGGTCAGGCGGCTGAGGAACTTGTGATTGAAGTCTTTTACCGGCGCAAAGAAGCGCAGCCGCAGGTCATCTGGCGAAATTTGTTCGAAGAAGGTCCGGAACAGGTCCTCGTCATCCGGCCGCACCGGCCGCACAAAGACCTCCCAACCGTCCTTCAGCGGCATGACCTGCTCCCACTCCTTCGGATAGGGCGCGATGGCAAGCCGCGAAGCGCCGCTCCGGCCGGCCTGCCGGGCTGGTTCGCCCAGCACCACCCGGGCATCCAGAGCAGTCACCCCGTTGGCGTCGACGGCAAGCGGATTGATGTCCAGTTCCTTCAGTTCCGGCAAGTCGACCGACATCTGCGACAGCTTGACCAGGGTGAGGGCCACGGCGGCGCGGTTCTTCTCTGGCTGGCCCCGATGCGCCTGCAACAGGCGGGAGACGCGCGTCCGGCCGATCAGGTTGTCTGCAAGATTGAGATCGAGCGGCGGCAGCTCATGGGCGACATCGGCTGAAACTTCCACCGAGGTTCCGCCCTGGCCGAACACCATGACCGGTCCGAACAGCGGCTCGTCGGCAATCCCGGTGAATACTTCCAGGGTCTGGCGGGCGTCGTGCATGGCCTGAACGGTGAAGCCATGGATGCGGGCCTGCGGGTACTTGGCCATGATCGCAGCGGCCATGTCGCGCGCTGCCGTCTCGGCAGCCTCGGCCGATGTCAGCCGCAGCCGCAGACCGTCGATGTCGGACTTGAATGGCAGGTCCGGTGACCAGACCTTGACCACCAGCGCGGCATGGCGGGTCAGGATGTCCAAGGCAAGCGCCCGCACCGCATCACAATCGGCGGCCAGATGCGTCTCGATCATCGGAATGTCATAGGCGGCCAGCAGGTCGGCGGTCTCGCGCGGGTCGAGCATCGTCCGTCCGTCGGCCAGAACATGGCGCAGCAAATGCCGGGCCTTGTCCGGTTCGGGCGTGAAATCCGCCGGCAAGCTGGGCGGTGCCGCCATCAGCGCCTCCTGCGCTTCGGCGCTGCGGATCTGGTGCAGGACAGCGCGGACCGCTTCTGCCGGGCTGGCAAACACAGGTACCTTGGCCTCGTCCAGCGCACTGCGAGGCAGGGGATCTTCACCGATGAGGGCGGCAATCAACGTCTTGCGCCGGCCCAGCCGTTTCAGGTCAGCTTTCGCCGCTGCTGCAATGGCTTGTGCGATGTCGCCGGCCGGAATGAAGGGATTGGGCGCAGCCAGCACCAGCACCCCATCGGGAGCCGGATCAGCGAGAACCGCGCCGATCGCGGCGGCAAAGGCCTCGGGGCCGGCCGCCTCTGGCAGGGTCATCGGATTGCCGGGCACTGCTTCTGGCCGCCCGAGAGGCGCAAGTTTGGCGCGCGTTTCTTCGGCAAGTTCGGCCATTTCACCGCCGCCATGGATCAGCTTGTCCGCCGCCAGCGTCGCCAGGCTGCGGCCATTGGCGATGATTGCCAGCTTGCGGCACTGCGGCGCACGCAAACGTGTCAGCGTCTCGACCGCCTCGAACATCTCGTCGAGGTCGCCGACGCGCAGGATGCCGGCCCGGCGCAGGGCGCTCTCGAACACCGGATCGCGCTGCGTGACCTTGCCGGCGTGGGTCTTGCCGGTGGCAAAGGCATCACGGCTACGGCCTGTCCGCACCAGTACGACGGGCTTGCCACGCGCAGCTGCGCGGGCGGCTGACAGGAACTTGCGCGGATTGCTGAGGCTTTCGATATGCAACAGGATGGCCCGCGTGCGTATGTCGGCGGCGAAATAGTCGATGAGGTCGCCCACATCCACGTCGGAGCGCTGGCCGACCGCGGCGATGCCGGAGAACCCCAGCTTGCGGGCCTTGGCCCAGGTGACGGTGGCATTGACGATGGCGCTGGACCGCGCAATCAGCGCCAGATCGCCGGCAAGTGGCGGATCCCGCGTCACCAGCAGATCAAGCCTGGCATGCGGCGCGGCCAGCCCGATGCTGCCTGGACCGATCAGCCGCAGGCGTTGCGGCCTGGCAGCACGCAGGCAGGCGGCAACGGTCGCCTCGGGAAAGCTGTCAAAACCGGCAGACGCAAACAGGACAACCCGGGCGCCGATGATGCTGGCCGTCGTGGTGAGGTCCTCAGCCAAGTCCGCCGGACCCAGATAGACGACGAGATCGGCAGGAAAACCAAGATCGGCAAGGGAACTGGCGATCGTGTAGCCAGACGGATCGATGTCTTCGGGGACTGTGATGCTGACCAGTGCCTTTGCACCCGGAAAGCCTGCTGCAGCGAGGCGGTGGAGGAGGTGCCGCAGAACGGCGTCTCCGTGCCGGTTCGGTCCTACAAGGGCGATGCTCTTCGGCTGGAACGCGGCTTCCAGGTTGCGGATCGTCACGGCGGCCTCCTTGAGCATGGCCTTGATGCTGGTTCATTTCGTCAGCAGCAAGACGACAATCAAGTCAGTACCCGGTTTGTATTTCGTTTGCGTGATTGCCGCAGGACGCGCCTCCCCCGCCAACGCAGGGCTATCACATATGAAGTCTGGCACTTAATCGATGTCAGGGACTGAGCCTAGAATCAAACCCGGTCGAGGCCTCTCCGCTCCCCTCCCCCTCGTGGGGAGGGGCTTGGGGGTGGGGGGAGAGGACTAAAATCCAGGGTTCACGTTCCTAACTTGGCTTTCATCAGACGCTTTATGACCAAACGACCTGCCGTGCCCCCCCCCCTTACCCCTCCCCACGAGGGGGAGGGGGGCTGAGACACCTCGAAAAGCGTCTGGCCACATATGCGATAGCCTGCCCAAAGGGGGAAGGACGGTATTGTGAGGCCTATCTCAGTGCGCCATCAGGACCGGAACGGTCATGGACGCGAGGATATCGCGGGTTGCGCCACCGAACAGGAACTCGCGCACCCGGCTGTGGCCGTAGCCGCCCATCACCACCAGATCATTGCCGTTGTCGCTGACATAGTTGAGCAGCGTGTCGGCGACCGAGGTCTGCGGGTTGGTCACCACGTCAACGGTCACGTTCAGGCCGTGGCGGGCGAGATAGGTCGCCATGTCGGCGCCGGGCTCTCCGGCCATCTTGCGGCCCTTGTTGACGATGAGGACCGTTACCTTCTTGGCAAGGGACAGCATCGGCAGTGCAGCATGTACGGCTCTCGTGGCCGTCGGGCTGCCATCCCAGGCGACGAGCGCGCTGTCCAGCTTCGGCGACGGCGCGCCAATGTAGGGCACCAGCAGCACCGGCACGCCGCTTTCAAACAGCGCTGTCTCGATCAGCAATTCGCGCATCGGCTCCGGCTTGTCCGGGTTTTCCTGACCGACGACGATCAGGTCCGTCAGCCGGCAGTGCCGCAGCACGGGTTCCATCGGTCCGCCGGTCATCAGTTCGGCCAGCCGGCCTTCCCCTTTGACGCCGCCAAGGCGGGTCAGTTCGTTGAACGCGGCCAGCGACGCCTGCGCGGCGGCCAGAGCCTGCTGCCGGCTGGCCTCGATGAAGTCGGCCGGCAGGGGGGCTGCGGCAAAAGCCGGGACGACCGGCTCGAAGGCCAGCGCCAGACCAGTCACATGCGCATCGCAGCGCGCGGCAAGGTCGATTGCATATTTGGCTGCCGTCTGGTCGCCGGCAAGATCGGTGATCGCCAGAATATCCTTCAAAGCCATGTGCTTCCTCCGTCCGTTGGGCTTCCCGTCGAGCCTGTCACATCCGACAATAGGTCCATTGTCGTGTCCAGACTTTGACGCGCATCAAGACGAAACGGATTCAGGCGGTGGTTTCTAGCGGTGGCTTCAGGCTTTGGCCGCCTCTGCCGCCGCCCGGATCTGCGACAGCGAGGCCGCCGGCGTCAGCGCTTCCGGATCGATGAGCAGATGCAGCACCGCCGGCTTGCCGCTGGCCTTGGCCCGGGCGAGGGCGGGCCCGAACTCCGCCGTCTCCCGCACCGTCTCGCCATGGGCACCATAGGCCTGGGCAAGGGCTGCGAAATCCGGATTGACCAGCTTGGTGCCGGAGGGACGGCCGGGATAATGCCGCTCCTGGTGCATGCGGATGGTGCCATACATGCCGTTGTCGATCACCAGCACGATGACCGCCGCATTGTCCTGCACCGCCGTGCCCAGCTCCTGCATGGTCATCTGGAAACAGCCGTCGCCGGCAAAGCAGATGACGTCGCGCTCCGGGAAGGCGAGCTTGGCGGCAATGGCGCCGGGCAGGCCGTAGCCCATCGAGCCGGAGGTGGGCGCAGCCTGCGTGGCGAAGCGGCGGAAGCGGTGGAACCGGTGCAGCCAGGTGGCATAGTTGCCGGCGCCATTGGTGAAGATCGTGTCCGCGGCCATCTCGGCCTCGATGTGCTCCATCACGCCGGCCATCTGCAGCGCGCCCGGCGTCTGCGGCCGTGCGCCGGACCAGGCCAGATAGTCGGCATGGGCTTCGGCGGCCTGTCCGGCGTTCTTCGGCGCGGTCGGCGGCTGCAGACCTTCGACGGCCTTGCAGAAGCCGGTCGGCGCGGCATTGATCGGCAAGCTGGCGCGGTAGACGCGGCCCAGTTCCTCGGGGTCCGGATGCACATGCACCAGCTGCTGCGCCGGCACGGGGATCGACAGCAGCGAATAGGATTGGCTCGGCATCTCGGACAGGCGGCCACCGACGAGCAGGATCAGGTCGCTGGCCTTGATGCGTGCCAGCAGCTTCGGGTTGGCGCCAATGCCGACATCACCGGCGTAATTCGGATGCAGGTTGTCGAACAGCATCTGCCGGCGGAAGGAACAGGCGACCGGCAGGTCGAAACGCTCGGCAAAACGCGTGAAGGCAGCCACCGCCTCCTCGGTCCAGCGGCTGCCGCCGAGGATGGCGATCGGGCGTTCCGCTGCCCACAGGCGCTTCTGCAGGTCGGCCATCTGGGTCAGGCCTGGATGGGTTTCCACCTGCCGCCAGGGCTGCGGCTGGCTCACCTCGGCAAGATCCACCAGCATGTCTTCCGGCAGCGCCAGCACCACCGGCCCAGGCCGGCCGGAGGTGGCGACGTGATAGGCGCGGGAGATGAACTCCGGCACGCGTTCGGCGTGGTCGATCTCGGCCACCCATTTGGCGATGCCGCCGAACATCTGCCGGTAGTCGACTTCCTGGAAGGCCTCGCGCTCGCGCATGCCGCGCTCGATCTGGCCGATGAACAGGATCATCGGCGTCGAATCCTGCGCCGCCACATGTACGCCGGCAGAGGCATTGGTAGCGCCGGGGCCGCGCGTCACCATGCAGATGCCGGGACGGCCGGTCAGCTTGCCATGGGCTTCCGCCATCATCGCCGCGCCGCCTTCCTGGCGGCAGATGGTGATGGGGATCTTCGCATCATGCAGGGCGTCGAGAACGGCGAGATAGCTTTCGCCCGGCACGCAGAACACGCGCTCTGCGCCGTGGGTTTCAAGGGCCTCAACGAGGAGCTGCCCGCCTGTCTTCTGCGCCATGTTCGTCACCCGCCGTCATTGCGGGGCACCCCGCAAGGGAATCTCCCCGTCCTATAGCGCAGATCGAGCCGCCAGGACACGCAAGCCGGGGCGCACATGCACGGCTTTTTGCAATGGGGTTATTCCAAATTGGAATGCTGGCGAGCAATCTGATGCGCTATTTCCGCCAACATGGCCGGATCATGCGCCGCTTTGGAATGAAAACGGCGCGCAGCCGGACCTTGCGCGCCGGATTGCTGACGCCGCCTCTGTGGTCATCCCGGACGCAGCGAAGCGAAGATCCGGGACCGGAGAGGCAAGGTCTCTCCAGTGTTAACTCTCTGAACTATCAAGACCCCGGCTCTCCGGTCCCGGCTCTGCGCTTTGCTTGGCCGGGATGATGTGGGTGTGGCCGAGGTGTTTCAACAAACACCGGCGCGCAGCAGAAAGCCGCGCGCCGCTGAGTGCAAATCCCTGTCAGGCGACGGCCGAACCCGGAATGCGCAGAACCTGGCCCGGATAGATCTTGTCCGGGTGGCTGAGCATCGGCTTGTTCGCCTCGAAGATTTCCATATAGCGGCCGCCCTTGCCGAGCGTGTCTTCCGCGATCTTCCACAGCGTGTCGCCCTTGGCAACAGTGTGGAACCGGGCTTCCGGTTCGGCTGTCGCGACGGTGATCTCTTCTTCCACCGACGCGATACCCAGCACATTGCCGGCGGCCAGAATGAGCTTTTCGCGGGCTTCCTGGGTCGGAGCGGCGCCGGCGATCTTCACCTTGTCGCCCGAGACTTCCACCTTGATGTCGCCATCAAGGCCAAGCGCGGCCACTTCCTTCTCGATGGCTTCGGCGCTGGTGGCCTCCGGCTCATCGCTGCCCCACAGCTTCTTGCCCGCATCCTTCACAAAATCAAAGAAACCCATGGTCGTGTTCCACCCTTGAAAAATACCGTCAACCGATCTGGCCGACCTCTACAATCGTGAGCCCGGCCGGAGGGCGAAGGCTCTTTGCCGGCCCTCTGGCGCGCTCGTTACTCCGCAATTGTAACACTGGAAAACGACATTCCTGTAGATGTAACGTTAGGAAAGCGGGAAGATTTTCCAGTCCACCGGCTTACACGTTGACCACCGTGACCACCTGGAACGTGTGCATTTCTCCGTCCTCGTCGCGGATCGACACATATTCCCCCGGTTCAAAGGCATGCGTGCCGAAACGATATCCGGCCTCGTCATCGTCCTCCCCCTCGATGTCATAGTGGAAGGCCCAGGAGCCGCCTGGCCGGTGAACCAGATGGCCGATTTCCTCTTCCTCGCTGCCCCAGAACCGGCGCACCCGGCAATGGGCCCGCGCCTTCTTCCAGGCTGCGGCATCGATATGGCCGGTCTCGTCCAGCGGCGCCGTGAACTCATAGCCATGCCGGGCGGATCCGTTGGGATGATCCTTCGTGCGGGCGAGGTTGAGGCGTATCTTCTTCAGGCCAAGGCTCTCGGTCATGGGCGTATCCCTCCGTGCGAACCGACGTTTTGCCGGTTTCGTCATCCACCCCAGACTGTCACAGTTCTGTGCCGGTTCCTTGAGCAGGATCAAGTTGCCCCTGTCCGGCTCGGCACAGTCTGTCTGAGGGGTCAGTTGCGGAGACCAGAATGCAGACCGGACAGTCCAGTGCCAGCCACGCCATGCTTCAGAGTGAAGCCCTTGCCGCTCTCGACAAGATCGCAGCACGCACCCCGGATGCGCGCCGCATCGATACCCATGCCAACATCATTTTCCTGATTGGACCGGACGCCTACAAGATGAAACGCGCCGTGCGCTTTCCGTTCCTCGATTATTCGACCCTTGAGCTGCGGCGGTCGGCTGTCGCGGCCGAACTCAGCCGCAATCGCCTGTTTGCGCCCGATCTCTATCTCGGCGAGGCTTCGATCACGCGGGAGGCTGACGGCAGTCTTGGGCTCAATGGCCACGGTACGCTGGTTGAACCCCTCGTACACATGCGACGGTTTGACGAGACCTTGACGCTGGACCGCCTGGCAGATGCCGGCCCGTTGCCGCTAAAGCTGATCGATGCCCTGGCAGCCACACTGGCCGCCGCCCATGCAGGGGCTTTCCGCCGGGATGCCGGCGTTTGGCTTGCCGATCTTGCTGCCTTTACGGCCCAGAATGAAGCCGCTTTTCGCGCCGCACCGCACTTGTTTGACACGGCGCAGGCCGACGCCCTGACGGCTGCAGCCGTTGGAGCGCTGAAGCGGATCACGCCGCTGGTGCACTGGCGCGGAGAGCAGGGCCTCGTTCGCCTCGCGCACGGGGATGCGCATCTTGCCAATGTGGCGCTGATTGACGGTCAGCCAGTTCTGTTCGATGCCGTGGAGTTTGATGAGGCGATCGCCACGGGGGATGTCCTCTATGACCTTGCCTTTACCTTGATGGACCTTGTCGAGCGGGGCCAGGCTGGTCCGGCCTGTCATCTCCTCAACCGTTACCTCGACCAGTCCGCTTTGCCGCATGGGGAGGAAGGGCTTGCAGCCTTGCCATTCTATCTGTCCATGCGCGCGGCGATCCGCGCCAAGATTGCCTCGGCAAGCATCGGCATGCAGCAGGAAGCTGCCGCCGCCCGGGTCCAGCAACTTGCGGCGCTTGCCTATTTCGATCTGGCACAAAGGGCGCTTGAACCGGCAACACCGTGGTTGATTGCCGTTGGCGGCCTGTCCGGGTCCGGCAAGTCAACACTTGCCCATGCCCTTGCGCCAGAGTTGAAGCCGTTGCCTGGTGCAAGGGTGCTGCGCTCGGATGTGGAGCGCAAGCGCGGCCTTGGCCTGCGTGAGACCGAGCCTGCCCCGGCCGCCGCCTACACACAGGCTGCCAGTGATGCTGTCTATGGCGCGCTTCTTGAAAAGGCCCGGGCTGCGCTTGCTGCCGGCCATTCTGTCGTCCTCGACGCCGTCTATGCGAAGCCCGAGGAGCGCGCCGCCGTTGCTGCCCTGGCGCAGGCTATGGAGTTGCCCTTCAAGGGCTTGTGGCTTGAGGCGGATGCGGCGGTGCTGAAGGCGCGCGTCACCGCACGCAAGGGGGACGCATCGGATGCCACCGCCGAAATCGTCACCCGCCAGTTGTCCTATGATCTCGGCCGGATGGACTGGACTGTCCTGCCGGGTGGAGCCGACCGGGAGACGGCGCTTGCCGCGGCAAGGGCTGCACTGCAGCTGCCCTAGATGCCGGCAGCTCGTGCCGCCGCCGCTGCTGCAACGCCAAGGAAGACGGCGATGATGTCCTTGCGCAGCACTGCCATTCCGGCGGCTGCGACCGCCAGGCAAAGAGCCGCCGGGATGCCGCCCTTCAGCGCGATCGGCAGGATGGTGGAGACGATGATGGCGCCGGGCAGGGATTCCAGTCCGCGCCTTACGCGCGGGGTCAGCGGCACCCGGCCCATGATCCAGTAGCCGCCCGCCCGCATGGAATAGGTCGCCGCCGTCATGGCCAGCACGGTGAGGAAGAACAGACCGTCGATTGTCCAGGCGCTCTCAGCCACGGGCCTGCTCCTTCGGTTCCGGGTCATCAATGAAGGCGCCGGCTACAGCGCCGGCGATGGCACCGGTCAGCACGAACCAGTAGCCGCCGATCAGTTGCCAGCTTGCCACCGCGACAAAGGCCGCGACGAGCCAGCTCAGCGTTTGCCGCCGGCCCTTCCAGATCGGCACCAGCATGGTGATGAACAGGGCGGGCATGACGAGATCCAGCCCCCATTTCTGAGGTTCGGCAAAAAGCTGGCCGAGGTAGTAGCCCGGCACCACCGAGACGGTCCACAGCAGCCACAGCAGGATGCCGCTGCCGAAATAGACGCCCCAGTCGCGCCCGCCCTCGGCATGGTAGCGCAGGGCCAGCAGCCAGTTCATGTCGGTCAGGAAATAGAGGCCAGGATAGACCTGCCAGGCCGGTGACTGGCCAAGCCAGGGACGCAAGGACGCCCCCAGCAACAGCATGCGCAGGTTTACTGCCGCCGCGATGCCCGTCATGGCAATCAGCACGGTGGGTGTGACCGGATCGCGGTAGAGCTCCATCGCGACAAACTGCGATGCCCCGGCAAAGACGAAGGAATTGATCAGCATCGTCTCGGCAATCGTCAGCCCTTTCTGGGCGCAGACGGTGCCGAACACGGCAGCAAAGGTGATGATGCCCGGCACGAGCGGCACGGTGAGCCGCGCCCCCAGCCACATGCCTTCGGCGGTAATCGGTGCCCGTCCTCCCATCAGCCGAACACACCCCAGATCATGCGGGCGCCGGTGAAGAACAGGAAGGCGGCAAACACCAGCCGCAGCTTGGCCGGCGGCAGCGTATGCGCCAGTTTTGCGCCAATCGGGGCCGAATAGACCGAGGTCGGCACGATCAGCAGAAAGGCGACGAGATTGACGTAGCCGAGTGACAAGGGCGGCAGATCCGGATGGCCCCAGCCATAGTAGATTGCCAGCAGGGTGCCGGGGATTGCGATGATCAACCCGATGGCCGAAGCCGTGCCGACGGCCTGGCGGATCGGATAGGAGAAAAGGGTCAGGATCGGTACGCCGAGCGTGCCGCCGCCGATGCCCATCATCACCGAAATGCCGCCGATGATGAAGCCGAGCAGCTCGCGGAAGGGGGCGCCCGGCAGACTGTCGGCAATGCCGGAGCCTTCCTTGCGCAGCACCATGTTAAGGGCGACCAGCAGGGCAACCGTTCCGAAGATCAGCGTCAGCATGCCACCCGAGACATTGCCCGCCAGCACGCCGCCAGCCACGGTCCCGGCAACAATCGGCAGCCACCAGCGCTTCAACAGGGCCTTGTCAACGCTGCCGCGTTTCATGTGCGCCCGCGCCGAGGAAGCGCCGGTGACGATGATCGTGGCCAGCGAGGTGCCGACGGCCAGATGCATCGTGACGCTGTCCGCGACGCCGATCAGCGGCAGCACATAGTAGAACACCGGCACGATGACGATGCCGCCGCCGACACCCAGGAGGCCGGCGATGATGCCTGTGACAAAGCCGGTGGCAAGCAGCGTGCCGGCGAGAAGCGCCAGCGTTGCAAGGGAAAGTTCGTCCATGATGACCCCGAACGGCGCGCCGGACCAGCGCCGGGGCCCGCATCCGTCGGGTCAGTTGCGCCGGTTCCGGCTGACCGGAATGCGATTGATGTTCTCCTTTGAACACAGTCCTGCCGTTTACACCAAGTGTTCGCGCATTCGGCCTGGGACAGGTCCATGCCCGGATCCCACCCGCGCCGCCCGCGCGTCCGGGGCAGACGGATCGCGGCACAGCCGGGTAGAAGGCTCACCCACTATACGTGGCTGCTGCCGTTTGGCCAGATCCGTTTGGCGCTGGTGAAGGCGTTTTTACGCCACGGCGAAGATCACGGCAGCTGTTGAAACAGGACTTTAATTGCCCGCAATTGCTCCGCCGCAGGGTCGTGTAACCCTTGCTTGATCTGGGAGCAAATTCGCAGAGGAGGAGATGGTACAGACGAGTGGATTCGAACCACCGACCTTCGGAGCCACAATCCGACGCTCTAACCAACTGAGCTACGTCTGCACAAGCAGCAAGGCGAAATGGCCTTGCAAAGTGGCGCGGAACATACTTTGCAGTCATCCGCTTTGCAAGGGGGTACTTAGCCGAGCCGGGCGGTGATCTCAAGCGCCAATTCGCGCTGCGCACAAAAAGATCAACAGCTGAATGCCGTCAAGGGCATAGGGCGAGCCGGCTAGCAGCCCGCCCCATGTCTTTGGCAGCGTTTACTCCGCCAGCACCCGCTGCGGCGGGAAGGTGATCTCCACCAGCGTGCCCTGGTCCGGCACGCTGTCGATCTTGAAGCCGGCGCGGTTGGCCTCCACCAGCGCCTTGGTCAGCGGCAGGCCGAGGCCGGTGCCGCCGCCATGGCGAGCGGTGTGCACCTGGCGGAAGGGTTCCAGCGCGGCGGCCAGATCCTTGGCATTCATGCCCGTGCCGGTGTCACGCACGCGCAGCACGACCTCGCCCGAGGGCTCCAGCGCCGTGGAGACGATCACCTGGCCGCCCGACTTGTTGAACTTGATCGCATTGGACAGGAGGTTCAGCACGATCTGGCGCAGCGAGCGCAGGTCCGCCACCACATTGGGCACGGTGCCGGGCAGGCTGGCGCGGATGATCACCCGCTCGCGGTTGGCCTGGGGCTGCATCAGGGCGACGCATTCGCGCACGATGTCATTGGCGGACACGGCCTCGAACGTCAGGTCCATCTTGCCCGCCTCGATCTTCGACAGGTCGAGCAAGTCGTTGATCAAGCTCATGATATGCGAGCCGGAGGTGCGGATGTCCTTGAGATATTCCTTGTAGCGCTCGTTGCCGATGGCGCCGAAGCGTTCCTCGATCATCACCTCCGAGAAGCCGATGATGGCGTTCAGCGGCGTGCGGATCTCGTGGCTGATCTTGGCGAGGAAGTCGGACTTCTGCGAACTGGCGTTCTCCGCCTGCCGCTTGGCCTTGGTCAGTTCTTCTTCCGCCGCCTTCCACTGGGTGATGTCGCGCAGCACGGCGCAGAACTTCAGCGTATCACCGGAGCCGAGCCGGCCGATGGTCATGAACAGCGGGATCAGGCCGCCTGACGACACCTGGCCGATCACCTCGCGGCCATCATTGAGCACGCTGGCAACGCCGTTGCGGGCAAGGCCATCGAGATAATCCATCGCCGAGCGGTGGCTTTCCTGGGCCAGGAACCCGGTCAGCGGCGTGCCGACGAGGTCAGACCGGGCGGCGCCGAACAGCGCCTCCGCCGAGCCATTGGCCTTCAGGATCGTGCCGAAGCGGTCAAGCAGCAGCACGCCGTCCGTGGCCGTCTCCAGGATCGTGTCCATCTCGCTGATCTGCTCGCGCGCCAGCGACAGGCCAAGTTCCATATCGGCCGTGTTGGCGGCTGGCTGCGGCGAGGCCGGCTGGGCGGCGACGGGACGTTCCACGATGGAAACCATCAGGCCGCGTCCGCCGTTCCACGGCACGGTGTGCATCCGCGCGTCCACCGGAGACAGGCGGCCATTGGCACGGCGCAGCAGCATGGCCTCGTCGATCGTGCCTTCCAGCCGGTCGCCGGGCATGTGTTCCGGATCGACGAAAATTGCTTCGAAGCCGCCGGCTTCCTCAAGCGCCTCGATGTGCGGATAGCCGAGCAGGGAGAGGAGCGTCTCGTTGGCATAGAGCACTTCCCGGTCGCGGACGATGCCGATGCCGATGGGCAGCCGGTCGAGCAGGCGCGGGTCGATCGGCTCAGCCGGGGGCGCAACCGGACGCAGCGGTCCGGTGTCCGCAGCAGCAGGCGTCTGCACAGCGGCCTGAACGGTGGCCTGAACGGTGGCCGCAGTCTCGTCGTCCTCCTCTTCGAAGTCCCCTTCCAGCCGCGCGCCGAGCGCTTCGGCGATCTTGCGGAAGGCGGCGCGTTCCGGCTTGGTGAGGCGCGAGGTATCGACCGGCACCATGCGTGGCACCCGTGTTCCGCCGGGGGCCGTGAACGGAACCACGCGATTGTCCGCGCGATCAGGCGCTGCCGCTGGTCCGGACGGAGCGTCCGCCGGGGTCGTCGGCGTGTCTCCGGTCCCGGGGGACGCCTGACGGTCGGCAGTGGCGTCGCCTTGAGGGTCCGCGGGCAAGCTCTCAGTCGCGACAGGCCCGTCCGGTGCCTCGATGTCAGCCTCAGTTTCCGTCTCAGTCTCAAACTCAGCCTCAAACTCGGCCTCAGCCTCAACCTCAACCTCAGCCTCGGTGACAGCTTCCGGCTGAGGCATGATCGTGCTGACTTCCCGCCCGGGTTCGGCAAGGTCCGCAGGCAGAGATGAGCTTGCCGGAAGATCGGCCGCTTGCTGTGGTTCCATGGCTTCAGAGGACGCGGACAAGGCCTTGGCGAGCACGTCGACGGGATCTGCCTCCGCCGGCTCGGTCGGTTCTGGTTTCGCCTCGTCAGCAACCAGCGCAGACACGAAAGCCTCGGCCGGGGTCGGCTCGGAAACAGCGGGTGCCGGAAGCTCGGGCACGGAGGAAGCGCTCGGCGGATCCTGCGGGACTGCAGGTTCCACGGCGTCGGGGCTTGCGGTCGAGGACGAGGATGCGGTTTCGGTCGGTGACTGGCGATAGGCCCGTGCCGGAGCACTGTCAGCGGCCTGGCGGGCCGCCCGGCGTTCAAGTGCGGCGTCGAACTCGCGCGCCAGAGTGCGCACGGCCTTTTCGATTTCCTTGGGCGGCAGCGGCTTGTCGCCGGCAATTCCGACCCGTTCCGGGTCCGCCGGGCGAACAGGGACTTCAAACAGGCCGAGGGGCTTGTCCTGGTGCAGGGCTGCTGTCGGATCCGTCACCTCGTCGTTGGGTAGTTCGGACAGCGGCGCCGGCAGCGGGATGCCGGTTTCCGATTCTGGGCCAGGATGCGGACCAGGATGCGGGCCAAAATCCATACCAGTTTCAGTCGACATCTGGCCGACGTCAGACGGGTCTCCTGCGACTTCCGGCAGCGGAATGCTCTCGGCCAGTGCCTCAGCATCATGGGTCGGACCGGTGGTGTCGACCAGATCGGCCGCAGTCTCCAGGGTGGTCAGAACAACTGCGACAGGTCCGTCTTCAGGGGCGGCCGGTATCGGCGGCCGGGTTGTCTCTGCGTCCACGCTGGCGGGACGTTCGGCAACGGTCGGCTCCTCGGCGGCGGCACCGGACGGGTCGATGGTCTGGATGGTTGCCGGGTCGATGGCGAGCGTGTCCACCGTTGCGTCGCTGGCTAGGCTGGTTTCTGGAACGGCTGAAGGGGTGTCGGCCAGCGCGTCGGCAGATCTGGCTTCCAACGGCGGGGCGGTGTCCTCCAGCGCGTCGCCGGGGCGCAGCACGCCAAACCCGCGATAGCCCTCGAACACCCGGCGGCGATCAAAGGCCGGCAGGGCGGCCATGTCCACCGGTACGCGGACGCCTGAGCCCGGCACGGGCCAGTCCACGGTCTTGCCGCTCCAGGTATCCCGCCGCGCCAATGCCTTGGCGATGGTTCCGCGCGGATCGAGGCCGAAGCGGCTTGCCACATCGGCCCAGGTCAGGCCGACGATATCAGCGGCCTTGCTGCCGAGCACATCGGCAAATTCCGGGGACAGGAAGGTGAAGCGCTGGTCGACGTCCATCTTCCACGCAAAACGCACGGGGCGACCGCGCAAGGCAAAACTGCCCGCTTCGACCGCATCTGCCGGATCCGCAGGCGTCTCCACCGGGTCGGGTGCGGCCAGCTCCGGCATGGTGCCCGGGACCGTGTTCTCCGGCATCGCCGCAATCGGCATAGCAACAGTTGCTGCGTCATCTGGCTGGGCGGTGTCGATCGCCGCGACGGGCGCCAACGCTTGAAGATCCGGCGCCTCCGCGACGGGCCTGTCTGTTGCCTGCCCTGCGAGGCTGATCGTGTCCGCCTCAAAGTCATCGTTCGGGCCGGGGGCTGGCGCCGCTGCGACGGGCGTATCCGCTGTCCCGCCGGGCAGGACTTCAGGAACCAGGTCGTCATCGCTGTCGTCTTCGGCGGGGTCCCCATCGACCAGCATCAGACAGTGCTCTGTTCCGAGCGGCAACCGGATGAGGTGGTGCGCCACACCCGCAAGCAAGACCGTGTCCTCGTTCGGCGCAATTCGTTGGGGCAGGGCGGCAGCGTCATCGCCTTCGCGTGCGATGAGCATGCCGTCGGCATCGGCCAGCGCCAGCGTCATGCCGGATGCGCCGGCAGCCACGAGGCTCAGAAACTCGGCATCCGGCCGGGCGGCCCGGACCGGACCGTCGGCAGCCATGATCAGCGCGGCGGTTTCGCCCGTCCCCAGTTCCAGCCGGCGGCACTGGCAGGTGAACAGGACCACCTTCAGGCCCTTGTAGAAGCGCAGGCGTTCGAGGCTTGGCCGGTCCACTGGCCCGGTTGCGGCAATTCGGGCAAGATGTGGCCGTGCCTGTGCCCGGTCGAGGCCGGACAGGTTTGCCAGCGCCTGCGGCGACTTCGCATCGAAGAAGGCGGCGCCGGCCGCATTGGCCCACAGGATGCGGTCGCCACTGGCGGCCCAGAGCCAGGCCGGGCGGTCCGCCGGGATCAGGGGCGCGAGGTCGGCATGGGCGCTGAGCGCCAGGAAAGTCGTCAGGTTCTGGTCCATCGGGTTCCCTCTGCCGTCCGCGAAAAGCTGCCTTGCCGCCACCGCACCGGTCTGACGCGGTGTCTGAGGAGGCATCCGTCCGCACTGGCCGCAGCCGTTCCTGGCGGCGGTCAATCCGGTAAACATCAAGTTAATACCGTCAAAGCCCGAAGGCGTCCATGACTGGGGCTGCCTTGCCAGACGACGCCTTGCCTTGTGGTTAATCTGAAAGGGTTTTTTCTATTCATCTGGCGTTTGTTCCCGCTGTTCGTGGCGGTCTTTTTGCCATCGGCCGGCTGCCGCTGCGGGAAGGGGCCTACGCGGATTGCCCGGCGGCAATTGCCGGATGCCAGGCCCCATGCTACGAATTTTGACAAGGCAACTGATACGTGCAGAGAGATCCGGCTGTCATGGGCCGGTCATCCCCTGCGTGGAAGCTGCTGTCTGTGGGCGCAGGCGGTTCGCGGGTTTCTCTCGCGTGGCGGCCCCGCCGGGGAAACAAGTACGGGGAGTGCTGAAATGGCTACAGACAAGAACGGTTTCGAAATTCCGGAGCAGATGCGTGACTTCGCTGAAAAGAGCGTTGATCAGGCGCGCAAGGCATTCGATGATTTCATGACGGTTACCCAGAAGGCCGTAGCCAATGTAGAAGGCTCCACTTCTGCCGTTCAGTCGGGAACGGCGGACATCAACCGCAAGGCCTTCGGCTATGCCGAGGAACATGTCGACGCTGCCTTCCGCTTTGCCCAGCAGATGGTCCGGGCCAAGGACATGGAAGAAATGATGAAACTGCAGCAGGAGTATCTGCGCCGCCAGATGGAGCAGCTTGGCGAACAGGCACGCGATATCGGCGATGCCGCCACCCGCACCGCGCAGGATGCTGCCCGGGCCGCCAAGGACTGACCTCTTCCGTTCGTTGACAAGCTTCCTCGTCGGTCTTGGCCTGGGGTGCTGAACACATTCAGGGCGCGGACGGATCTTTTTAGGTGATCCGGTCCGCGCCGTCAGGTGCCGGGTCTCGCGCCGAGCGATGTCCGGTTCGCTGCTGGGTGAGAGATGCTATTGATATTAAACGTAAAATCCGGTGGCATCAGGCTGCGCGGGATGAACCCCTGTTCGCGTTTATTGTGCACTGCAAAATAATGTTGCAATGCAATATATTCTCCCCTATATTAACCCTGCGAATGACGGAGGGACGGGCGGCAACGCTGCCCACGTCCCCCAGCCGGACGATTGCCACGTGATCGGCTCTGGCCCCAGCAGGAGATGACACATGAGCGTAGAGATTTCGCCGGAAGTTCCGGCACCGAAGGCCGCGCCGAAGCCGCGCGCCACCAAGACCACCAAGTCGGCAACCGCCGCATCCCCTTTCTCTGAATTTGAGGCTTTTTCCATGCCGAAGATCGAAGTTCCCGCAATGGTTCGTGAAATG
Source organism: Pannonibacter sp. (assembly GCF_051860505.1). Classification (NCBI taxonomy): domain Bacteria; kingdom Pseudomonadati; phylum Pseudomonadota; class Alphaproteobacteria; order Hyphomicrobiales; family Stappiaceae; genus Pannonibacter; species Pannonibacter sp. Next base: position 119,556 of record NZ_JBHYDX010000003.1, read on the forward strand.
ACCGAAAAAGGCATCGAGCAGGCACGTGATGCCTACGCCAAGGTCAAGACCGCCGCTGAAGAAGCAACCGACATGCTCGAAGACACCTTCGAGACCTCGCGTCAGGGCGTTGTCGAGTTCAACATGAAGGCGCTCGACGCTGCCAAGGTGAACACCGACGCCACCTTCTCGTTCTTCAAGGACCTGATGAGCGTCAAGACCGTTGCTGAAGCCATCGAGCTGCAGTCGACCTTCGCCCGCCAGCAGTTTGACGCGCTGAGCACCCAGGCCAAGGACATGCAGGAGTTCGCCACCAAGCTGACTTCTGACGTCACCTCGCCGGTCAAGGAAGCTGTCGAGAAGTCCATCAAGGACATCAAGGCCGCCTGATCTGTCCAGCACCGCTGAACGATCATGACATCAGCCCCGGTGCGCAAGCGCCGGGGCTTTTTGTTGGTGTGGCTGTTTGCGTCACCCCGGACGCAGCGAAGCGGAGATCCGGGACCTACTCGCTCGTAGAGCGGCAGAGATGATCAAGGTGGGTCAGAGGGGCGCTGCGCCAGCGGAACGTAGGTGGATACAGTGCAATGCCAGCCATCTCTGCTCTGGAAGCGAGTGGGCCCCGGCTCTCGCGTTGCTCGGCCGGGGTGACGCCGAGAGAATGGCGAACAACGCAGGATGTGTCCGCAGTCTGATCCCTGGTGCCCATGCGCCGACGCGTCTTGTCTGACGTAAGAGCAGTCCAGACGCCGAAGTCTCAGGCCTCGACCGAAGCAAGATCAAACCGGTAGGTCACGCCATTGGCCATCCAGCCAGGGGCAGCGCTTGCGTCCAGTTCTCCGCCGAGCTTTTCGGCGAGCTGGCGGGAGGGCGCGTTGTCGGCGTCGATTTCGCAGTGCGCATGATGCCAGCCCAGGTCCTTAGCCAGCCAGATATTGACCCGCCGAGCCGCCTCAAGAGCGAAGCCGCGACCTTCGAACTCTGCGCTCCACAGGGTCCAGGTCAGTTCAGGGCCGACCGAGTCGGTGAGCTGAAAAGGACCGACATGACCCATCGCGCGGCCTGTTTCCCGGCAGGTGATCGCAAACCGCCCGAACCCCCGCAGGCACCAATGCCCGATCATGGAAGCGAACTTTTCCTGAACCGCGTATTCCGGCTTGGGGCCGCCGGTGTATCGGGTCCGGTCGGACGACGTCGCATACGCGCGGAAAGTCGGCAGGTCAGCCGCGATGAATGTCCGCAGGATCAGGCGTTCGGTTTCAAGCACAGGTGTGCCCGTCAGAGCGGGAAAGGTCATGGAGGTCGCGCTCGCATTGGAACAGGAGCGCTCTATGACGCAGTCCTGTGTCAGATTGATTTCAGTACCTCGCGGGCGATGATCAACCGCTGGATCTCGCTGGTGCCTTCGTAGATCGTGGTGATGCGTGCGTCGCGGGCGTGACGTTCGAGCGGGTAGTCCTTGATGTAGCCTGCACCGCCATGGATCTGCAGCGCGGTATAGGTCGCCTTCTGCGCCGCTTCTGAGGCAAAGAGCTTGGCCATGGAAGCCTCCTTGCCGAAGGGCCTACCCTGGTCCTTGGCCCAGGCGGCTTGCAGGATCAGGAGACGCGCCGCCTCCAGCTCGGTTTCCCGGTCGGCAATCATCCACTGGATGCCCTGCATGTCGGCCAGCGACTGGCCGAACTGGTGCCGTTCGCGGGCATAGGCCTTGGCCGCGTCCATCGCGGCCCGGGCAATGCCGAGAGCCAGCGAGGCAACGCCGATGCGTCCGCCCGCCAGTTCGCCGACGGCGGTGCGGAAGCCGCCGTTCTCAGCCCCCATCAGGGCGCTGGCCGGAACGCGGCAGTCCTGGAACAGCACCTCGTTGGTGGCCGAGCCGGTCTGGCCCATCTTCTTCTCCGCCTTGCCGATGACGAGGCCAGGCGTTCCAGCTTCCACGAGGAAACAGGAAATGCCTTTGCCCTTAGGGGCTTGCGGGTCTGTCACCGCCCAGACCACGAAAACGCCGGCATATTCGGCCGAGGTGATGTAGAGTTTCGCCCCGCTCAGGACATAGCTGTCGCCATCCTTCACCGCCCGCGTCCGCATGCCGGCCGGGTCAGATCCGGCGCCCGCCTCGGTCAGGCAGAAGCCGCCGGCGGGATAGGTGCCGTCGCAGAGCCTGGGCAGGTAGGCGGCGCGCTGGGCATCGCTGCCGACGGCCTGGATGACCTCGCCGACCATGTTGCTGACAGAGCAGGTGACAGCGGTGGAGGCACAGGCACGGGCAAGCGCCTCGATGGCGAGCGCAAAGGCAACCGTGCCGGCTTCCGTGCCGCCATACTCGGCCCGGACGTTCAGCCCCATGAAGCCGTTCTCGGCCAGAAGGCTGAGATTGCTCAGAAATTCCGCGCGGCCTTCGCCCCGGTCCAGCGTTTCGGCCAGCGGCGCGATCCTGTCTTCCGCCAATTTGCGGGCGGTGTCGGCGATGAGCTGCTGTTCTTCGGTCAGGTCGAAATGCATGATGCCTCCGGTGCCGGTCCTGTGGCTGTTGTCGCGCAATATGGCGCGGACGGCGGCGAAAGGGCAGGGGGAAGCGGGTCGGAAGCCGCCCTCCAAAGGGAGGAGAGCGGCCTGTCAGGCGCAGAGTAAACGGGTCCAGGCTTCGGCCAGTGCCTTGCCGGTTGCGTCAGCACGGGTGGCATGACGCTCGGCTTCCAGGGGCAGACGCTCCGGCCAATCCGGTGTGTCAGACGCGATCATGTCCGCAAAAGTCTCTGACCAGTCAAGCACTTCGGGCAGCGCCGCCTCGAAGTGAAACTGGAAGGCATAGGTGCTGCGGCCGAGCCGGAACCCCTGGTTGACCGTCTGCCGGCTGGTCGCCAGGTGCACGGCTTCGGGAGGCAGATCAAACGTGTCATTGTGCCAGTGAAACAGCGGCGCGCCATCGCCAAGAGCCGAAAAAACCGGGTCCGCGCGGCCGGCATCGGTCGGGGTCACGTCGTGCCAGCCGAACTCGATTGGTCGGCCGATGATGTTGTGGCCGCCGAAGGTTCGGGCGATCAGCTGTGAGCCGAGGCAGATGCCCATGACCGGGCGCTCGGCCTGGTGGAAACCGCGGATAAGGTCACAAACCCTTGGCAGGAAAGGAGAACCCTCATCGTCGAGGGCGTTTTGCCCGCCGCCGAACACGACCAGTCCGGCATAACCGTCGACGGAGGCGGGGACAGGTTCGCCCTCGAAGGCGCGGATCTTGACCACCTCGACCCCGGCCGTGTCCAGCGCGCGGCCGACATTGCCATAAGGCGTGTCCTGAAAATTCTCGATGGCAAGAACGCGCATGACGGCAAGGCTCCGCTTCCGTGTGGTGTGGGGTTTAAATCGGCAATATCCTCGGGCTCGTCAACAGGGGACAGGTGGATGAGCTATCGCAACCGGGTGTGGCGACAATGCTTCAGCGTTGTGAATGGATGAGTTCACGAACTCTCATTTGTGTTTCGCTGGCGCCCGGAGGATTGTGCCGGCACGCTGACAAACTCATGCCCTTTCGGGAGAATCCATGTCCCTGACGACCCCAATGTCCGCCCAGACTGCCAATCCGGGCGCGGCGCGCCTGACCTCGACCGATCTCGGCCTTTACGGCATGACGATTTTCGCCTGGGGCTTCAGCTGGATCGCCATGAAGGGGCAGGTGGCGGGCGTGGTGCCGGAGGTGTCGGTGTTCTGGCGCTTCGTGCTGGCGGCACTCGTCATGCTGGCCTGGAGCCTTGCCGCCCGGGACCGGCTGCTGGCCTTTCCGTTGAGGGCGCATCTGCGCTTCGCCGGGCTTGGGGCGTTCATCTTCTCGACCAACTTCACCCTGTTCTATTACGGCGCGCAGTATCTGCCCTCGGGACTACTGGCGGTGGTGTTCTCGCTGGCGTCGGTGTTCAACCTGATCCTCGGCTTCCTGCTGTTCGCGCAGCGGCCGAAGCTGGTCATGCTGCTGGCCGGGCTGACCGGCTTTGCCGGCATCGCGCTGATGTTCTGGCCGCAGATTGTCGGGGCGGAACTGAATGTCGATGCCGCCAAGGGACTGGGCCTCTGCATTGCTGGAACGTTGTCCTTCTGCATGGGCAACATGGTGTCGGCCTCGAACCAGAAGTCCGGGATCGCCGTGCGGCCGGCAACAACCTGGGGCATGATCTATGGCGCCTGTTTCCTCGGGCTGTTCTGCCTCCTGCGCGGCGACAGCTTCAGCGTACCGCTGACGCCGGTCTATCTTGGCAGCCTGGCCTATCTGGCGGTGATCGCCTCGGTGGTGGCCTTTGCCTCCTACCTGACCCTGCTCGGCCGCATCGGGTCGGCGCGGGCGGGCTATTCGACCGTGATCTTTCCGGTCGTGGCACTGACGGTTTCGACCGTGGTGGAGAATTACCACTGGACCCCGGCCGCGCTGATCGGCCTGGGGCTGGTCCTTGCCGGCAACATCATGATGCTGAAGGCGAAATAAGCATCAGACGCGTCCCTGACCGGTCCGGGACGCGTCTTGACTGATTGATCCGGCTCACGCCTTGCGCAGGTCTTCCAGGATGGTGCCGGCGGCGCGGACTTCGTCTTCGTGCGGTGCATCGCGCCAGGGTTCAGCAAGGGCGGCCTCGAACCAGGAAGTCATGCCGGCCAAAGCCAGCATGGCGGCGATATAGCCGCTGGCAGCGGCGGAGAGACTGGGGGAGTAGGTGCGGGCGCGGAAAACCACAGGCGCATAAAAGGCGTCGGCGGCGGTGAAGCGGTCACCGGCCAGGAACGGCCCGCCAAAGCGGGAAAGACCTTCCTGCCAGATCGCATCGATCCGGGACCAGTCCCGCGCCACCTCTGGGCTGACCTCATTCAGCTGCACCTTCAGGCCGCAGTTCATGCTGCACATGGAACGAAGGGCCTGGAAACCGGAATGCATTTCAGCGGCGATCGAGCGGGCAAAGGCGCGAGCTTCGCGGTCTGCCGGCCAGACCGTCGGATGCCCCTCGGCCAGATACTCGCTGATGGCGAGCGAATCCCAGACGATGATCTCGCCATCCACAAGGCAGGGAACCTTGCCTGTCGGCGAGACGGCAGCGACGCTCTTCCAGGCATCGCTGCCGAAGGGGACGAGCTGTTCCTCGAAGGGAATGCCGAGTTCGCGCATCAGCAGCCAGGGCCGCAGCGACCAGGAGGAATAGTTCTTGTTGCCAATGAACAGGCGCATGGCAGGGATCTCCTAGAAAGACAAACGGCGAGCGAGCGGTGTTAGATTACTCGGCGGCCAGGGGCACAGACAGATTGTCGAGTGAAGAAATGATGTGTTCGACCAGGGCCTCGGTGACCCGCGAGCGCTGATGCCAGGAGCGCATCACGGCGATCTCGCATTCAGGCAGCTTGGGGAAACCATCGGCCTCGCTGAGAACGCGCATGCCGGGGCGCAGGGCCGATTCCGGCAGCACGGACACCGCAAGACCGGCCAGAACCGCCGCGCCGACGGCGGTCGAGTTCCAGCTTGAGTACAGCAATCGGTGCTCGCGCTGGATCGAGGTGAGCGCGGACAGGGCAGCGCGGCGCCAGTTGCAGGTGCCCCGGCCAAGCGCCAGCGGCAGCACGTCCTCGTTCTCGACCGCATGGCGCGCCGAGACGACCCACAGCAAGGGTTCACGCCGGATGACCTCGTCCCGCTGTGGCCGGTCCGGCTTTTCGACGTGGGTGATGATGGCGACATCCAGCTCGTTGGCCGAGACCAGATCGATCAGGTTGGAGGTCGGCGCACAGACCACACTGACCTCGGCCTTGGGATTGGAGCGTGAGAACCGGGCCAGAATTTCGGGCAGGAACCGGTCGGCATAGTCGTCCGGCGTGCCGAGCCGGACGCAGCCCTGCACCTCGGTTTCGTCGAAGACGGCGAGGGTCTCGTCATTCAGCTGCACGAGGCGGCGGGCATAATGCAGCAGCTTCTCGCCATCTTCGGTCAGGCGCGACATGCGCCCTTCGCGGACAAAGATCGGCCGGCCGATGCGCTCTTCCAGCCGTCGCATCTGCATGGAGACGGCGGACTGGGTCTTGTGCACGACCTCGGCGGCGCGGGTGAAACTGCCATATTCGGCGATGGCGACAAAAGTCCGCAGCTGATCGAGATCCAGCATCATTCTCTCCCGAGCGCCCGCATGCAACAGCAATCCTGGCAAGGAACTGGCGACGCGAGGGCAATTGAGACTGACTTCAGAGTATCACAAAACGTGATTGAACCCATAAGAAACATTCGTTGGATCAATTCATTCAAGATCGGCATTGTCGCGACATCGGCAACGGACTCCCAGCCGCCGCCGGTTCCAAAGATGAAGAACTGTTTGTTCGGAAAAGCGTTTTCCGAAGACGAAGGAGATTTGTGTCATGTACGCCCTTGCCCTTGCCCCGCTGATCAGCCGGCTCTCCGGTTTCGTCGCGAACGGGTGGCGTGCATTCCGCAATCGCCGTCAGATTGCCGAACTGACCACCTGGACCGATGAGCAACTGCGCGACATCGGCCTGACCCGGGGGGATGTTCGAGCAGCGATGGGAACACCGTTGTTCGCGGATCCATCGGCAGTCCTGGTAGATGGCCGTTCGTCGAAAGACTTTGCCAAAGCCTATGGTAAGCCCGAACCGCGCGGCGAACTCGGCGGTGCCGTGATCATCGACCTCGGTGCGATCTCAGCCACCCGGACTGCGCCTTCGGCGCCGGTGCGTCTCGCCGTGTAACCCCTGTTTCTCCCGGATGTTGCCGGCCCGTTTCCCCCGCAGCCGGCCGGCAGCGACCAAACCTGCAGCCCCGTCGGCGATTGCCTTGCCGACATTGCCTGGCCCGCCTTTACCGGCGGGCCTTTTTTTACGCAGGTGTTGGATGAGAGGGGACTACCCCAATCGCCATCCTGACAGGTCCCGGCACAAGGCCGGGGCGGCGCGGGAAGGGAGGTTAGGGCTTTATCCTGCTGCGCGCTTGCGCGGCGGCTTTATCCTGCTGCGCGCTTGCGCGGCGCGGGTGCCGGAGCGCCTTGCAGGACTTCGGCGCGGACAGGGCGCGGCGGGGAGAACAGGAAGCCTTGGGCGAGCTTCAGGTCGGCATCCAGGAGTTCGAGCACCTGGGACTCGGTCTCGACATGGTCGCCGATCAGTTCCATGCCGTAGCGGCCGAGGAGATCGCCGAAATCGGCCGGATGAATATGACCGTGATCGGTTGGGCGGCGGCCAATGAGATAGTCGGCATTCAGCTTGGCAAAGCGGAAGCCGCGCTCGGCCAGAGCCCGGAAGTCCATCTTCAGGTCGTGGATCTGGTCAACCGAGAAGCGGAACCCGAGTTCGGCCAGGGCGGCCAGGCTTTCCATCTCGACGACGCCCATCTGGGCGACATCGTCCTGCGTGAACTCGAATATCAGCAACTCGCCGAAATTCTTGTTGGCGCGGACAAACTCAAGGAAGCCGGGGAAGAATGTCTCGTCCACCAGCGACAAAGAAGAGATGTTGCAGAACAGGGCAACATCGCGGTTGCGGGTTGCCAGCCGGCGAACGACCTGCACCGAGCGGAACAGCAACAGGTTGTCGATGCGCGGCACGAGGCCGGCGCGCAGCGCTTCCGGCAGGAACACCGAGGCTTCGAGCATCTCGCCATTGGTGTCGCGGATGCGGGTCAGGCTCTCGTAGTATTTTACCCGGCGCTGCGGCAGCGTCACGATCGGCTGCAGGAACAGGTCAACCCGGTTGGCATTGAGCGCCGCCCGGATCAGTTCGCGCATCGCCGGATCGGACTGCGGTTCCTGCTGCATTGGCGGAAGGTCGCCCAGAACCGGCTCCATCCGCGAAACACCGCCAATTTCATAGGACTGGGGCTGATTCTGGTACGGGGCCTGCTGCTGGGGGTGAGGCTGGTACGGCTGATGACCGGCATGCTGCTGGCCGGAATTCTGCAGACCGGGATGCTGCATCATCGGCTGCGGGTCCGGTGCATAGCCGGCCGGCTGCGGCATGTAGCCGGGAGCCGGCTGCTGGTACATCTGTGGATGCGGTTGGTAGCCGGCCTGGGGCAGGGACTGCTGCGGCATCGGCTGGCCATAGGGCGCATTGGGGTGATACGCCAGTTCGGCCATCTGCTGCGGCGCAGCCAGAGCTTGCTGGTCCTCGATCCGGGTTTCCATGTCGGACATGGCCTCGGCCATCTGCTTGACCAGGGTGCCGAGCACCTCGATCTCGGCAAACAGCGGGTCAATGGCCTCCCGGGTGCGGCGCGGCACGGTGTGTTCAACGCCGGTCAGACGTCCCTCGAGATTGGTGACATCGTCATCGATCTCGGCGAGACGGTCCTCGAGACGGTCCACCGCTTCAGCCACTTCGCCGCGCTCCCGCGAGCGGCTGAGCAGGACCTGTACCAAGATCATGGTGCACAAAAGCGCGAGCGACAGGGACAACGCCTCGCCGGGCGGGCGGCCAAACTGGAACACCAGGACAGCCGCCGACGACAGGGCAATGACGCCCATGCAGATCAGAATGAGAAGGGTTGTCCCGCGCCCCATATTGTTTTGTCGAACCCGCCCCGAATCAAGATTGTGTTAACGATTTTGCCCCAACGGGCTGCGGCTTCCGAGCCTTCCTGCTGCAGCACAAGGCAATTTTTGCCTATTGTCCCCGGTTAACGCACGATGCTGGCGCTCTGGCCATACGGCCCAGCATGGCACAGGTTAACGATTTCCGCTTTTCATTTTGCCGCCTCGGTTCTAGCCTTCCCCTGGGGGAATTCTGGGGAGGACTTCACCCCGCTCGATCTCAACCGCAAGAACGGGGGACGGCGGCATGGAAGAAACGGGTGTGCAGGACGGCACAAGGCCCGCTGAAGCGGCGCATGGACGCCGGGCAGCCGAGGCCACTTCCGGCAGGGTTATGCAAGGTCATCGGGGAACTGGACGTCCTGTTCGGCCGCCCGGACAGGACCTCGCCGGACAGGATCTTACCCGACAGGGCCTTGCCGGACAGGACCTTGACGCGACTGCGGGGGACGCGGACGAACAGAGCCCCAATGTTGCGATCAGTGCGGGGCCGGACCCTGCGCCCGAAGCCGATCTTGTCCGCCTTGCCCTGCACAAGATCCTCACCAGCCCCGAATTTGCTTCTGCCGACCAGTTGCGCGCCTTTCTGCGCTATGTGGTCGAGGCGGCTGTGAACGCGCAAGGGCAGGGGCCCGGACATGGAAATGGACAGGGACATGGACTGGGACAGGGGGCCGGACAGGGGCATGGACAGGGACCTGGGCAGACCGTGGCCCTCAAAGGCTACACGATAGCGACGGAGGCGCTGGGGCGCGGGGCGGATTTCAATCCGACGACGGATCCGATCGTCCGCGTCGAGGCAGCCCGTCTGCGCAAGCGGCTGCAGGAGTATTATGCCGGCACCGGGCGTGACGATCCGATCCGCATCGACATCCCGAAGGGCTCCTATGCCCCGCAGTTCGTGCTGCCGCTAAGCGAGCAACCCGTCGATGAACGGGCGGAAGAGCCGACGCAGGCCGCAGCCCCTGGCATCAGGGGGGCGGCCCGGCGCGGCGAGGAACGGGGGCCCTTCCGGCCGCTTGGCCGGCCGTCTGCCGTGCCCGGGACGGGCTGGACCCAGGCGGCGGCGGACAGATCCAGCTCGATGACACTGGCCCGTTTGCTCTCTGAACGTCCCGATCTGGTCGGCGTGGTCGCCGTGGTGTCTTTCGCGGCCGGGCTGGTGATCGGCCGGTTCTGAGCCCTGGCGCCTCGCCAGTTTTCACCCTGTCATGCAAGCGGGGGACGGGCGGCGCCGTGCGTCCGCCCGCCGGTTTCCGCGACAAAGCCGGCCAGCCTGCAAAGTGAAGGGCCGACAACGCTTTGTTTACCCTGTTCGATGAATGTTGGAGCACAAACATCGACAATCCTGCCGCATGGATCACCACAATAACGGGAGTAACCCGGGCATGGGGAGCATACCGGACCTGCATGGGTCCCTCCAAGTTCGTGTCCTTGACGCGACGACGGCTGATGCAATGCGCGCGGCCACGGTTTGCGCGAAATTGCCCGGAGCCGTCGCCGAGCCCATCCTTTATGCCGATGCGCGCCAGTGTCTGGAGGATCTTGCGCTCCAGCCGACCGATGTGTTGGTGCTGGACATCGAGACGATTGGCGGCGACGACGCCCTGTCCCGCTTTGCCGTGCGCTGTCCGAGCGCGGTCATCATTGCCGTCAGCGCAGAAGGCTCGATGACCCGGGCGCTGAACGCAATGCGGGCCGGCGCGCATGATTTTCTCGCCAAGCCCTATTCGCTCGAGACCTTGACACAGAAGGTCCAGGCGCAGCTCGACATGCAGCGTGGCCGTTTCCATTCGTCGGGTCCGCGCAGATCCCCGGATCAGGCGGCTGCGCCTGCACCGGAAACGGGCCAGCCGCTGGGCCGCTTCAGCAGCCAGTCGCAGGCCATGCGCCAGCTCTATGCGACGATCCGGCGGCTTGCACCGTCCGATGCCCCTGTTTTCATTACCGGTGAGGCCGGCACCGGCAAGACCCTGTGCGCGGAGGCGATCCACGGCCAGTCCGGCCGCAGCGGCGCGCGTCTTGTCAGCATCAATTGCGCCAGCCTCAGCGCCGATGAACTCGAGGCCGAACTGTTCGGCGGACTTGCCGCCGGCCGTAGCGGGCAGTCCGACCTGCTCAGCGCCTGCGATGGTGGCACGCTGCATCTGGACGAGATCTGCGACATGGAACCGGCCCTGCAGAGCCGCCTCCTGCGCGTGCTGCAGACCGGCACGGTGCCTTCGCCCGCGACGGGCAAGGATCTGGATGTCGATGTCCGGGTCGTCAGCACCACCAGCCGCGATCCGCTGGCGGAGATCGCCGCCGGGCGGCTGCGCGAGGATCTATATTACCGCCTGCATGTCCTGCCGGTGCAGGTGCCGCCGCTGCGCGACCGTCGCGACGACATCCTGCCGTTGGCGCTCGGGTTCCTGGCGCGGTTTGCCGCCGAGGAGGGGCGCTCGTTCCGCAGCTTTGATGCCGATGCCGAAGCCCGGCTCCTGAGCTATGCCTGGCCGGGCAATGTGCGCCAGCTGGAAAACACCATCCGCCAGATTGTCGTCATGAATGAGGCAGTGACCGTCGGCTATGACATGCTGCCGCTGATGATCCGCGACACGTTCAGCCGTGCCCGCCTGCCGGTCGAGGACCTGCGCGACCGGCATAGGCCTGTGCGTCCACTGCGCCCGCATTCCAGCATCGAGCCGCTGTGGGCACAGGAGCGGCGCATCATCGAGGATGCCCTCGATGCCTTTGACGGCAACATCGCCCTGGCTGCGGCCGCGCTGGAAATCAGTCCGTCGACCATCTATCGCAAGCGCCAGTCCTGGTCCGAGCGGCTGCAATGAGCAAGCCGGAAGACGCTGGCAATGGCCTGACAGCGGAGCTGGACAAGCTGCAAGGCCAATGGCGGCAGGTTCGTTTCGAGGAAAACGGCGTCGTCAATCCGCCCGACACCCATGGCGCGCCGGAGGCGATCACCACCATCACGGGGACGCGGTTCCTTGTCGGTGTTCCGGACGGACCGACGTTGCTGGAAGGCAGCTTCACCCTGGATCCCGCGACAGTGCCGAAATCGATAACCTGGGTTGATGCCATCGGCGAGGACGCCGGCAAGAGCCTTCCGGCCATCTACGACCTCACCGACACCCAGTTTGTCTTCGTGGCAGCCGATGAAGGCATGGAGCGACCGGCAGCCTTTCGGTCCGGGCCGGGCCTGACGCTGCGGGGCTTCCTTCGTCTCTAGGGGCCGATCTCACGCCCGCCGGTTCCCTTAACCCTGATCTGTCGTGAATGGCCGTGCACCCAGCGCGGCCATTTTTTTGCGCCATCGATCCATTGACAAGGCAAGGGACCGAACCTACATCGTGGTCGCGTTAGCACTCGCTGTTGAGGAGTGCTAACAGGACGCGGGATTAAACCCGTGCTCTCTCGAGCCATCAACATAGTGGATTGCGTGCTGCTTCATATGGGGGCACGCCGCATGAGAGGAAAAAGCCAAATGACGTTTCGTCCGCTTCACGACCGTGTCGTTGTTCGCCGCGTAACTTCGGAAGAGAAGACTGCCGGCGGGATCATCATTCCGGACACCGCCAAGGAAAAGCCGCAGGAAGGCGAAGTCGTCTCCGTTGGCGCTGGCGCTCGCAAGGACAACGGCGATCTGATCCCGGTTGACGTGAAGGCTGGCGACCGCGTGCTGTTCGGCAAGTGGTCCGGCACCGAAGTCAAGATCAACGGCGAAGACCTGCTGATCATGAAGGAATCCGACATCATGGGTGTGATCGCCTGATTTTCTGGCGGACATCCGGATTCTTCTGACATCAACCCAATTAAAAGTGAGACGTGAAAATGGCTGCTAAGGACGTAAAGTTCGGCGCTGACGCCCGTGAAAAGATGCTGCGCGGCGTGGATATCCTCGCCAACGCCGTGAAGGTGACCCTCGGCCCGAAGGGCCGCAACGTCGTGCTCGACAAGGCCTTCGGTGCTCCGCGCATCACCAAGGACGGCGTGTCCGTCGCCAAGGAAATCGAGCTGGAAGACAAGTTCGAGAACATGGGCGCCCAGATGGTGCGCGAAGTGGCCTCGAAGACCAACGACATCGCCGGTGACGGCACCACCACCGCCACCGTGCTGGCTCAGTCCATCGTCAAGGAAGGTGCCAAGGCTGTTGCCGCCGGCATGAACCCGATGGACCTGAAGCGCGGCATCGACATGGCTGCTGCTGAAGCCGTCAAGTACCTGGTTTCGGTCTCCAAGAAGATCACCACTTCGGAAGAAGTGGCCCAGGTCGGCACGATCTCGTCTAACGGCGACATCCAGGTCGGCAAGGACATTGCCGAAGCCATGCAGCGCGTCGGCAACGAAGGCGTCATCACCGTCGAGGAAGCCAAGTCGCTCGAGACCGAACTCGAAGTCGTCGAAGGCATGCAGTTCGATCGTGGCTACCTGTCGCCGTATTTCGTCACCAACGCAGAGAAGATGCTCGCCGAGCTGGAGAAGCCGTACATTCTCCTGCACGAGAAGAAGCTCTCCAACCTGCAGGCCATGCTGCCGATCCTGGAAGCCGTCGTGCAGTCCAGCCGTCCGCTGCTGATCATCGCAGAAGACGTTGAAGGCGAAGCCCTGGCGACCCTCGTGGTCAACAAGCTGCGTGGCGGCCTCAAGATCGCTGCTGTCAAGGCACCGGGCTTCGGCGATCGTCGCAAGGCCATGCTGGAAGACATCGCCATCCTGACCGGCGGCACCGTCATCTCCGAAGACCTCGGCATCAAGCTGGAGAGCGTCACGCTCGACATGCTCGGCAAGGCCGAGAAGGTCTCGATCTCCAAGGAAAACACCACCATCGTCGATGGCGCGGGTTCCAAGGACGACATCCAGGGCCGCGTTGCACAGATCAAGGCGCAGATCGAGGAAACCACCTCGGACTACGACCGTGAGAAGCTGCAGGAGCGTCTTGCCAAGCTGGCTGGCGGTGTTGCCGTCATCCGCGTCGGCGGTGCGACCGAGATCGAAGTGAAGGAAAAGAAGGACCGCGTCGATGACGCCCTGAACGCGACCCGCGCGGCCGTCGAAGAAGGCATCGTCCCGGGCGGCGGCACGGCTCTGCTGCGTTCCAAGCAGGCTGTCGAGAAGCTGACTTCCGACAACGCCGACATCCAGGCCGGTATCAAGATCGTCCTGCGCGCTCTCGAAGCCCCGATCCGTCAGATCGTCGAGAACGCTGGCGTTGAAGGCTCGATCGTCGTTGGCAAGATCCAGGAAAGCAGCGATGTTTCCTACGGCTTCGACGCTCAGTCCGAGACCTATGTCAACATGATCGAAGCCGGCATCATCGACCCGACCAAGGTCGTGCGCACCGCGCTGCAGGATGCTGCCTCTGTCGCAGGCCTGCTGATCACCACCGGCGCGATGGTTGCCGAGCTGCCCAAGAAGGACGCTCCGGCAATGCCGGGCGGCGGCATGGGCGGTATGGGCGGCATGGACTTCTAAGAAGTCCATAAAGCCGACCATTAGCTTAAGTCCTGTGCCCGCCATGCGGGCACGGGGTGCAGCATGGACTTCTAAGAAGTCCATAAAGCCGACCATTAGCTTTGGTTACGGAAAGGGCGGCCCTCGGGCCGCCCTTTTTGTTCGATTTGTCCCGTCAGTGCTTGTCATCCGGCTCGGCGTGATGGGCGCGGATGCGGCGGACGGTCCACCAGATGGCGAGGACCACCAGGGGAACGGCGCTACCTGCCACAAGGCCTGGATCCGGCATGGGCAGGCCGGTTTCCTTCAGGCCTTTGGCGAGATACCCCACAAGACCGACGACGTAGTAGCTGACGGCGGCGACGGACAGGCCTTCGACGGTCTGCTGCAGCCGCAGCTGCATTCTTGCGCGTCGGTTCATGGAATCGAGCAGATCCCGGTTCTGGCGCTCCATGTCGACGTCAATGCGGGTGCGCAGGAGGGTCGTGGCGCGGGCGAGCTTGCGCGACAGGTTGATTTGCCGCTCCTCCACCGACTGGATCGTCCGCATTGCGGGGGCAAGCCGACGCGCAAGGAAGGCGGAGGTGGCCAGCAAACCGGCAACCGGCGCCTCGTCGATTGTGCCAAGCCGGGCCTGAACGATGTCATGGTAGGCGCGGCTCGCCCCGAAGCGATAGGCGCTGGAGGCGGCGCCGGCCTCAAGGGCAGCGGCAAGATCCGACAGGCGCTGCAGCAGGTCCCGGTTGCCCTCAAGGTCGGTCGCCCCGGCCATCCGATTGGTCAGGGCGACAAGCTCCTCCTCGATCCGGCGCACGTCCGGCGACAGGCCGATCGCCGTTGGCAGGCCGAGAAGCGCCAGAGTGCGATAGGTCTCCACCTCGATCAGCCGCTGTGCCAGCGCCCCGGTCTGGCTGTCGCCCATGCCGCGATTTATGAGCAGGATGCGGGTGAGGCCATCGCCGTCCTGGCGGAAATCTGTCACGGCAACCGCCTGGCCTTCTTCGGATTGCAGCGCTGTGAGGCTGGCGGCATCGAACCAGCGTGCGAGCGAAGCCGGATCTACGGGATCTGAACCAAGCGTCCCTGCCTCGATTACGTCAAGTCGGGCAGCCGCCAGCATGGGGCCGGGCGCGCGGAAGCTGGCACCGAAGGGATGTCCCGCCGGCACCGGACCGAATGGCTGCTCCCCGATGGGGGCCGCATCAAACGTGTAGGTGATGAATTCGGCATGCTGCTCCCAGCGCAGCGTGCCGCCGGCAATCGGCAGCACATGCGAGCGGTCGCTTTCCCCCGGTCCCGTCGCTCCATGGCTGGCACAGAGCTCGGCAAACCACAACCGGTCCTGACGTGCCGCCGCTGCGTCGACTGTGAAGGCATAATGCAGCATCAGCCGTGGTGAGCCGACCGACCGGAACGGCCTTGCATGCATTTCCCCCAGCACGGCGGCCCTGAGCGGATGCCGCTCGAAGGCCGGCAGCCGCGTGCCGCCGTTTGCGTCCCAGATTTCGCTCATGTCGTCCCGCCCCCTCGCGTGGTTTAACAAGGTGACGCAGCGACCCCCTGCCTGTCATGCAGGAAATCACCATGGCCCGCTTCCGCGACACCACGCCCCAGCTGCGGAAGGCTCTGCGCGCCTGTGTTGGAACAATACCCCTTGCAATTGGACAAAAAATTTGACCAATTATGGAAAGGGAGAGCCGCGCATGTTCACGAAGATCAATCATGCCCGCACCGCCGACGCGGTGGTGGATCAAATCGAAGGTCTGATTCTCGCCGGCGTCCTGCGCCCGGGGGACCGTCTGCCGGCCGAACGCGAGCTTGGTGCGCTTGTCGATGTCTCCCGCCCGATCCTGCGCGAGGCGCTGAAGACGCTCGAGGCCCGGGGCTTGATCGTCAGCCGCCAGGGCGGCGGCACCTTTGTCGCCGATCTCATCGGCACGGTGTTCTCCGAGCCCGTGGTCGCGCTGATTGCCCGCCATCCCGCTGCCATCGAGGACTATCTCGACTTCCGCCGCGACATCGAGGGCCTTGCCGCCGCCCGCGCCGCCGAGCGCGCCAGCACAGCCGACCGGGACCTGCTCAGCCGCATCGTCGAGGCCATGGCCGAGGCCTATGCCGCCGAGGACAGCGTCACCGAAGCCCGGCTCGACGTGGAGTTCCACCAGGCCATCGGCGAGGCGGCGCACAACATCGTCCTGCTGCACACCCTGCGCGCCTGCTATCGTCTCCTGGAAACCGGCGTCTATTTCAGCCAGCAGAAGCTGTTTGGCCATCCCGGCGCGCGCGAAGCGCTGCTGGCCCAGCACCGCAGTATCCTCGCCGGTATCCTCGCTGGCGATGCTGCCAGCGCCCGCGACGCCGCCGAGGCGCATATCGAGTTCGTGCGCCATGCGCTGGCGGAGGCAGAACGGGACAGCGCCCGCGCCGCTGTCTCCAGCCTGCGCCTGACCCAGCGGCTGGCCGGCCTGCCCAAGCCACGGCGCAGCCGGACCAGGCCGCAGCCCGTATCAGATCAGCTGGCTGACGCCGCGCCGTCAGCACAGCAGCAAGACCTGAAACCATCGCCAGGCACCTGGCACCACGCATCCGGGGAGGAGTGAACCACATGCCCATCATCACGGAGATCGAGGATCTCAAGCGGCTGTACAAGCGCCGCGTGCCGAAGATGTTCTACGACTACGCGGAGACCGGCAGCTGGACCGAGCAGACGTTCCGCGAGAACTCGTCCGACTTTGACGAGATCCGCCTGCGCCAGCGCGTCGCCGTCGACATGGCCGGCCGCTCCACCGCGTCAAAGATGGTTGGCCAGGACTGCGCCATGCCGGTGGCGCTGGCTCCGGTTGGCCTGTGCGGCATGCAGTCGGCGGACGGCGAGATCAAGGCGGCGCGCGCTGCCGAGAAGTTCGGGGTGCCCTTCACCCTGTCGACCATGTCGATCTGCTCGATCGAGGATGTCGCCAGCCACACCAGCGCGCCGTTCTGGTTCCAGGTCTACACGCTGAAGGACGATGACTTCATGAAGCGCCTCTTTGCCCGGGCAAAGGACGCGAAGTGCTCGGCCCTGGTTATCACGGTTGACCTGCAGGTCATGGGGCAGCGGCACAAGGACCTGAAGAACGGCCTCAGCGCCCCCCCGAAGCTGACGCCCGCCTCGATCCTGAACCTTGCCACCAAGGTGCCGTGGGGCCTTGAAATGCTGCAGACCAAGCGGCGCTTCTTCGGCAACATCGTCGGCCATGCCAAGGGCGTCACCGACCCGTCGTCGCTCGGCAGTTGGACGGCAGAATCCTTCGACCCCTCGCTCGACTGGAACCGCATCCGCGAATTCCGCAGCTGGTGGGACGGCCCGGTCATCCTCAAGGGTATCCTTGACGCCGAAGACGCCAAACGCGCGCTCGATGTCGGGGCCGATGCCATCGTCGTCTCCAACCACGGCGGCCGCCAGCTCGACGGCGCGCTGAGTTCCATCCGCATGCTGCCGCAGATCATGGATGCCGTCGGCGACAAGATCGAGGTGCATCTGGACAGCGGCATCCGCTCGGGCCAGGACGTGCTGAAGGCGCTGGCCCTCGGCGCCAAAGGCACGATGATCGGCCGCGCCTTTGTCTATGGGCTGGGTGCCATGGGCGAGGCCGGCGTCACCCGGGCGCTGGAAGTGATCCACAAGGAGCTGGACGTCACCATGGCCCTCTGCGGCGAACGCAACGTCGCCGACCTCGGCCGCCACAACGTCCTCCTGCCGGAAAATTTTGCCACGCGCTGGAGCTGAGGGGGGGCTGGCAGCCGGCTTTTTAGGCCTCTCAGTTCCCCTCCCCCTCGTGGGGAGGGGGGAGGGGTGGGGGGCGGAGAGGCCACAATCACGCGTCGCTCCTGCGCAGGCAGGAGCCCAGTATCCCCGGTCTTTATGATCGCATGGTGCGGCCGTGCTCACATGCCAGCGCGAGCATCGATGCCAACGCGCTGCAACTGGCCGCCTCGATTACTGGGCTCCTGCCTTCGCAGGAGCGACGCGGGAGAGGCGCAGGAGCGGCGAAGAGGGTGGGAACATACCCTCTTCAGAACAGCGAGCCCTGGTTGCCTTGCGGTCCCGGCTCTGCCTTGGGCCTCACTGGCTTCGCCTTGCGCGGGGTGGGAGCGGCTTCCGGCGCCCCGTCACCGCCATCGCTGACAATGGCGCTGAGGCGGCCGGCGGCCACCTCGATGCTCAGTTCGGTGCCGGCCGGCGCATCCGCCGGATCGCGCAAGGGCTGGCCATCGGGACCGCGCACCAGCGCATAGCCGCGCGCCAGAACATCCTTGTAGGACAGGGACTTCAGCAGCTTTTCCTGGGCTTCCAGCCGTTGCCGGCGGTCCTGGTTGGCCTGGGCCGCGGCGCGGGTCAGCCGGGCAAACAGATTGTCCAGCCGCTCGGCGCCAAGCCGGATCTGCCGGGTCAGGGGCTGGGGCGACAGGCGGTTTGCGGCGGCAGTCAGTTTCTGCTTCTGAGCCTGAACGGCAACACTCAGCGCCCGGCTCTGGCGTTCGCCAAGGCCGGTCAGCCTGTCGCGTGCCTGCAGCGTGCGGCGTGACAGGGTTGCCGGCGTCAAGAGCGTCTCGGCCCGCACCAGCCGCGTGCGCAGCGCCCGTGTGTTGACCGTCAGTGCCCGTTCGAGATTGCCGCTGACAAAGTCAAACCTCTGCCGAGGCAGGGCCAGAAGATCACGCGGCACCGGAAGGGCTGCCGCAGCCGCCCGCAATTCGGTGCGGCGCGCGCCAACCAGCCGCACAAGGCCGGAGTTGAGCCGGCGCGACAGGTCATCGACGGCCGCCATCAGCTCCGCCTTCACCGGCACGGCCAGTTCAGCGGCACCCGTCGGCGTCGGCGCGCGCAGATCGGCGGCCAGATCGATCAAGGTCCAGTCGGTTTCGTGGCCAACGGCCGAGATCAGCGGAATGGCGCTTTCGGCAGCGGCCCGCACCACCTGTTCGTCGTTGAAGCCCCACAGGTCCTCAAGGCTGCCGCCCCCGCGCGCCACGATGATGAGATCCGGGCGCGGGATCGCGCCCCCTTCGGTCAGGGCGTTGAAGCCGCGAATGCCATTGGCGACTTCCGCGCCGCTCGTCTCGCCCTGCACGCGCACGGGCCAGACCAGCACATGCAGCGGAAACCGGTCGGCAAGGCGGTGCAGGATGTCGCGGATCACGGCACCGGTCGGTGAGGTGACAACGCCGATCACGCGCGGCAGCGCCGGCAGCGGGCGTTTGCGCTCTGCTGCAAACAGCCCTTCAGCGGCCAGCTTGCGCTTGCGCTCTTCCAGCAAGGCCATCAGCGCCCCGGCGCCTGCCGGCTCCAGCGCATCGATGACCATCTGGTACTTCGACTGGCCGGGGAAGGTCGTCACCTTGCCTGTGGCAATCACCTCAAGCCCTTGCTCGGGCTGGATCTTCAGCTTGGAAACCGCGCCCTTCCAGATGACGGCGGCCAGCACCGACCGGTCATCCTTGAGGTCCAGATAGATATGCCCGGAGCCCGGCCGCGAAATTCGTCCCAGCTCGCCTCGCACCCGCACATAGCCAAAGGATTCCTCAAGCGTCCGCTTGATGGAAAACGAGATGTCGGAGACCGAGTATTCGGCAACATTCGAGGGGGCAGTCGGTTCGGCCACGCGTGCGATTCCGGTTCCTGGAAAACAGCGTCAAGGTGACCCGCGCAGGCCGGGCGGTCAAGCCTGGTCCAGGTGCCTGACAAGACCGTCCGGCGTGCACCTGACAGGCGGCCAGTGAGGTCGCCCGGTCGTCAGGAGGAGCAAAGCAAAGTCCCGATCAGCGGCGCTGGATGCAGTCTTCGGTCGGGGAGGGGGTGCAGTTCATCTTGATCTGCGCGCCTTCCATCTCGAGCGTTTCGCGGCGCTGGACGTCACGGGTGTCGCTCGGCTTGTTGAGCGGGGCATTGGCGGCCGGCGTCGAGTAGGCCACCGGCGGCTCGACGAGATAGCGTCGCACCGGCTGGCCATCGGGGCCGAACAGCTTCGAGGTGTCGATCTGGCCGGCGCCTTCGTGCTGCTGCTTCATCTCGGCCGGGGTCAGCAGCTCGCCGCGCGTGATCTCCTCGTCGCGCTTTTCCGCAGCGATGTCACGCGGCTTGGACGTGCCGACCTGAATGCCGCGCATCTGCTCCGGCGACAAAAGATCGGTGCCATTGCCCTTGGCATAGAGTGCCTTCAGGTCCTTGAGTTCCTGGTTCTGCGGCTTCGGCCAGTTCGCAGCCTGTTCGGCGGTCGCGGTTTCCGGCTGCGGCAGTTCGGTCAGCTTGGCCGGCATGGCGAGCGGGGCGCGCGGCTTGTAGTCGATCGGCTGCTGCTTGGGATCAACGGCGCCAAGGCCTTCCATAAGCTTGCGCACGGCCGCCTGGTCGACGCCTTCCTCATGGCCGTTCGGGTCGGTCACGCAACCGGCAAGGGCGATGGCCAGGGCCACTACGGCAAGGCTGGCGCGACGCGCGGACTTGCTGCCAAGCCGTGAAACACTCTCAATATACATCAAGCGCACGTCGCCATATCCCGTGTTGCTGAAAGGCCGGAAGGCCGCCGGGCGGTCACGCCCCAGTCAATCCGCCTTAGACACGGATTTTGAGGCATTATTTGGACCACTGGCAAACCCGTCATACAGGAGACCGACGACGCCGGCAACGATGGCCGCATCGGCCACGTTGAAGACGTACCAGGAAAAGTCTCCCCAATGGAGATGCAGGAAGTCATAGACCGCGCCATAGGCGAAGCGGTCGACACCATTGCCGAGCGCGCCGCCGATGAGGAGGCCAAAACAGATCGCGCCGACCCGCGTCGCACCACGGACCGACCAGACCCAGAGGCCGATGGCGGCAACAATGGTGAAGATCGCCAGTGCCCAGCGACCGAAATCCGTCTCCTGCTGCATCAACCCGTAGGAAATGCCGCGGTTCCAGACGGTGACAAGCTGCAGGAATGGCAAGAGGTCGACCGGCGGGCGGGCCGGCAGGTCATAGACGAACAGCAGCCACAGCTTGCTGGCCTGGTCGAGCAGAAAGATCAGGCCGGCAAGCCAGGCAATGCCCCGGCTGGCCGGACCCCAAAGCCAGCGCTCGCGAAAGCCCTGCGGCCCGGTTGCGGGCTGAGGAGTTTCGCGCGTGTCAGTCTCGGGGGCCGGCTGCTCGGTCATGTTCGCGTATCCTCAGGCCGCCTTGTGCGCCGCATCCCACTCGCGCAGGGCCGCCGCATCGCGCGGGGTCACGTCCGGATAAGCCGGATCGCTGCCGACTTCCGGCAGGATCTTCCAGGAGCGGGCACATTTCTGCCCCTCGGCGAGCCCCGGCACAACCGCGACGCCCTTGACGTCGTCCAGCGTGAAGGCACCGACCGGAGCTGTGGCATCGCTCAAGGTCAGCTGGCTGGTGATCGAGATGTCGGCCATGTCGATGCCGGCGAGCGCTGCCATCAGCTCCGGGTCGGTCACATGCACCACCGGATGGGCTTCCAGCGACGAGCCGATGCGCTTTTCGCGGCGCTCGATTTCCAGCGCGCCGGTGATGACGCGGCGCACTTCGCGCACCTTGTCCCACTTGGCGGCCAGCGCCTCGTCACGCCAGTCCGCCTGCAGCACCGGGAACTGCTGCAGGTGCACGGAACTGTCCGCGCCCGGATGCCGCGCGATCCAGCTTTCCTCCATGGTGAAGGGCAGCATCGGCGCCATCCACACGACCAGGCAGGTGAACAGCTCCTCGATGACCTGCAGCGAGGCCTTGCGGCGCACGGACGAGGCCGGGTCGCAGTAGAGCGTGTCCTTGCGGATATCGAAGTAGAAGGCGGATAGGTCCACCGTCATGAAGGTGAAGAGGTGGTGGAACACCTTCTTGTAGTCGAAGGCGGCGTAGCCCTCGCGCACCAGCGTGTCCAGATCGGCCAGCCGGTGCAGCATCAGCCGCTCCAGCTCGGGCATGTCGGCAAGCGCCACCGTCTCGCCGGTGGCGTGGGCGAGCGAGCCCAGCATCCAGCGCAAGGTGTTGCGCAGCTTGCGGTAGCTGTCGACGGAGGTCTTCAGGATCTCCGGCCCGATGCGCTGGTCTTCGGCATAGTCGCCGGAGGCCACCCACAGGCGCAGGATGTCGGCGCCATACTGCTTGATGACGTCCTGCGGGAACACCTGGTTGCCCAAGGACTTCGACATCTTGCGGCCGTCCTCGGCCATGGTGAAGCCGTGGGTCAGGACCGCGTCATAGGGCGCATGGCCGCGCGTGCCGCAGCTTTCCAGCAGCGAGGAATGGAACCAGCCGCGATGCTGGTCCGAGCCTTCCAGATAGAGCACGTAGTCGTTGCCGCCATCGACCTTGCGCTTCGGCTTGAGGTCGGCGCGCTTTTCCAGGCAGAAGGCGTGGGTCGAGCCGCTGTCGAACCAGACGTCGAGGATGTCGTCGATCTTGATCCAGTCACCTGCCGCGTAGTCCGACCCGAGGAACCGTTCCTTGGCGCCTTCGGCGAACCAGACATCGGCGCCTTCCGCCCGGAAGGCCTCGGCGATCCGGGCGTTGACAGCCGGATCCTTCAGCACTTCGGCGGTGTCCTTGTGAATGAACACGGTGATCGGCACGCCCCAGGCCCGCTGGCGCGACAGCACCCAGTCCGGACGGCCGGCGATCATCGAGCGCAGGCGGTTCTGGCCGGTGGCCGGCACGAAGCGGGTGTTCGCAATCGCCATTAGGGCTCGGTTGCGCAGTGTGTCCGGCGTCCGAACTTGATTCCCGCCCTCAAGAGCGAATTCAATTTGGTCAGAAGACAGCTGTTTGTCCATGTAGACAAACCACTGCGGCGTGTTGCGGAAGATCACCGGCTTCTTCGAGCGCCAGGAATGCGGATACTGGTGCTTGAGACGGGCAAGCCCGATCAGCGCGCCAGCTTCCTTCAGCTTCTCGATGTTGGCCTTGTTGGCCGTGCCCTTCTCGCCCTTGTGCGTGATGACCTGGTGGCTGTCAAAGCCCGGCGCATCCTTGGTGTAGAAACCGTCGTCGGCAACGGTGAAGGGGATCTCCCAACGCTTCAAAGCTGCATCGTATTCTGTCGTAGTCCCATTCTCCCGATCCATGCTTGCAGCAATCTCTAGATCAAGCTTCGCATGCTCGTTCCAGACTTCAAAGTCGTCTGTTCCGTGGCTGGGCGCGGTGTGGACGAAGCCGGTGCCGGTGTCGTCGGTGACATGGTCGCCGTCGAGCAATGGCACATCGAACTGGTAGCCGCCCAGATCCAGATCCCTGTAGGGATGGGCGCAGGTGAGCGCGCCGAGTTCGTCGGCGGTGACAGTGCGCCGCTTCACGAAATCGGTGATGCGGGCGTTCCTGAACACCTCTTCGGCCAGCTTGTCGGCGAGGATGAGCTTGTCGCCCTTCTGCACCCAGTTGTCGTCGGAAAGACCGTCCTGCGTCACCTCATAAAGGCCGTAGGAGATGGCAGAGGAATAGGAGATCGCGCGGTTGCCCGGGATGGTCCAGGGGGTGGTGGTCCAGATGATCACGGCCGCATCGAGCAGTTCCTCGGCGGCGGCCTCGTCCTGGCCGCCGGCTTCGACAACCGGGAACTTCACCCAGATCATGTCGGACTGGTAGTCCTGATACTCGATCTCGGCCTCGGCCAGCGCCGTGTTCTCCACCACGGACCACATCACCGGCTTGGAGCCGCGATAGAGCTGGCCGGACATGGCAAACTTCATCAGCTCCTCGGCGATGACCGCCTCGGCGTCGTAGTTCATGGTCAGGTACGGATTGTCCCAGTCGCCTTCAATGCCGAGGCGGCGGAACTCATCGCGCTGGATGGCCACCCACTTCTCGGCATAGGCGCGGCATTCCTGGCGGAACGCGATCATGGCGACCGAGTTCTTCAGGTCCGGCTTCTGCTTGCCCTTGGAGCGGTAGTTCTCTTCCTCGATCTTCCACTCGATCGGCAGGCCGTGGCAGTCCCAGCCGGGAACGTAATTGCTGTCGAAGCCCATCATCTGCATCGAGCGCGTGACGATGTCCTTCAGCGTCTTGTTCAGCGCATGGCCGATGTGGATGTTGCCGTTGGCATAGGGGGGGCCATCGTGCAGCAGAAACTTCGGCCGGCCGTCAGCGGCCTCACGCAGGCGCTTGTAGAGGTCCATCTCCTGCCAGCGGCTGATCAGCTCGGGTTCCTTCTGCGGCAGGCCGGCGCGCATCGGAAAATCGGTGACGGGCAGATAGAGGGTCTCGGAATAGTCGCGGGATGTGGTTTCGCTCATGACGGCAATCCGCAGAAAAGGGGCGCTGGCCGCGCCCGTATCGCAAGGAGGATCCCGGTTCGCCAGGAGGGCGCTGGCCGGGAGAATTCACGGCAGGTCTCCCGGTCCCTCGGCGCCGCAGGATGCGTCAGCCGAAGGCCGGGCAGCTAATTCGTGAGACACCGGGGCGCACGAAGCGGCCGGTCAGCGCAGGAAAACTCATGCTGGCTCTACTACCAGTCCGGCCGGCCTGAATAAAGCGGCAATTGCGGCCAGGGACCGCGAGGGGGGAACGTCTTGCAGCAAAAGAAAGCAGGTCCGCCGTAGGGCGGACCTGCTTCAGACTGCTGACAAACCTACTCACTGTCATCCCGGCCCAGCTGAGCGTTAGCGAAGCGCCGAGCCGGGATCCAGACATCAGCCGCGCGAAGCGCGTCAAATCCCGGGCCCTGGTTTCTGGTGTCAGGATGGCGTTGGCCGTCGCGGCCTATGGCTCAGCCGCCCCGGTTCACCTCGTCCCGGATCTCCTGCACGCTGCGGTCCGGATTGCGGCGCTTTTCCTCAACCACGCGGTCCTGGAGTTCGGCTTCGCGTTCGGCACGGGCCTGTTCTGCCTGCGCTTCCCGCATCCCCTGATAGGCCTCAATGACCTCGTTGATCTTTTCACCGACTTTCTCGCCAGCCTGAAGGGCGCCATCTACGGCGTCGCTGACAAGTCCCTTTGCCGATTCCCCAGATGTGTTGCTGTTGTTGCTCATGTTCATCTCCCTGGTTGCTCGCAGGTATGTTCTTTTTATTGAATTAACCCTGCGGAAATTATTGAAGGGGAGATTGCGCGAGATTGGGTTGATCTGGATCAAATTGCCAGATCAATTCTCGGTTGAACTGTTCGGAAATGCCGCTTTTAGGCGGAGGTGTCAGCTTTGCGCCGCGCGGAGCCGTTCGCGGTGGGCGATGTAGAGGCCGCTGGCAACGATGAGGGCGATGCCGCCCCAGGTGGGCAGATCAGGGAAATCGCGGAAGACGAGATAGCCGAGCAGGGTGGCGCTGACGATCTCGAGATAGTTGAACGGGGCAAGGACCGAGGCCGGGGCGAGCGCGAAGGCGCGGACGATGAAACCGTGGCTGATGAAGGAAATGAGGCCGATTGCGACCATCATCAGGAGATCAAGACTGCCCGGAACCACCAGCGCAAAGCCGCCGATGCCGGTCGTTGCGGCGACCAGCAGCACCACGCCCAGGGTTGCTCCGCCGCCGAGCGCCGTGGTGAACTGCATCGACAGCAGGCTGTCCTCGCCGGCCAGTTTGCGGGTGATGATGAGGTAGAACGCAAACAGCGTCGCCGTGACCAGCGGCAGCAGCGCCGAGGCGCCGAAGGCCGCAAAGCTCGGCCGCACGATCAGCATGGCCCCGACAAGGCCAACGCCAACGGCGGCCCAGCGACGGGGGCCCACCGTTTCCTTGAGGATCACTGCGGACAGGGCCGTCAGGATCATTGGTTCGACAAAGAAAATGGCGATGGCATCCGCCACCGGCATCACTTTGAGGGCGGTGAAGAAGGCGAGCGTGGCGCCGGAGAGGAGGGCGCCGCGCAGCAGGTTGACGCCCCAGCGCTGCGGCCGCAGCGTGGAAAGGCTGCGGGTCCACACGAGGGCGATGATCATCGTGATCAGCGCCTGGAAGAAGAACCGGGCAAACGAGACTTCAAGCGCCGGAATATGTCCGGCCAGTACTTTGGCGAGGACATCCATCACCGGCACGACGCCCATGCCGGCGATCATGAACAGGATGCCGTGAAAAATGTCGCGCGGGCTGTCGGTGCGGTGATCCGGCGGGCTCATAACGGCACGTTGCCGAGCGCAAGGTCGAGTGGCGACAGCGGCGAAAGGGACGCGAGTGCGGCCCGCGCTTCGGCGCTGTCCCGGTCCATCTGCGCAATCAGGGCATCCAGCGAGGTGAATTTTTCCTCCGGCCGCAGGTAGGAGACAAAGCTGACCCGCAGCCTCTTGCCATAGAGATCGCCGGAAAAATCGAACAGGAACACCTCCAGCAGCGGCGCGCCATTGTCGAAAGTCGGCCGGCGGCCATAGCTGGCGACGCCATCAACCGGCTTGCCATCGACCAGCACACGAACGGCATAGATGCCGTGGCGCAGGGTGCACTCATCGGCAAGGCGCAGGTTGGCGGTGGGGTAGCCCAGCTCCCGGCCACGCTTCTCGCCATGGCGGACCTCGGCCTCGACGAACCAGCGATAGCCGAGGAGCCCATTGGCAAGCGCAATGTCGCCTTCCGCCAACGCTTCGCGGATGCGCGAGGAGGAGATCACTTCGCGGCCCTCGTAGACTTCCGCCGCGACGATGGTGACGCCGAAGCCATGTTCGGATCCGGCGGCTTTCAGGAAGTCCGGAGTGCCGGCGCGGCCACGGCCGAAATGAAAATCATGCCCCGTCACCGCGTGGCGAATGCCCAGCGATCCGATCAGGATCCGGCGGACGAAGTCAGCCGCCTCCAGGCCTGCGAACTCCCGCGAGAAGGGCAGCACCAGCACCCCGTCGAGCCCGAAGGCTTCCAGCACTTCCGCTCTTGCCTGCTGCGGCGTCAGGCGGAAGACGGGCTTGTCCGGATTGAACACCGTGCGCGGATGCGGCTCGAAGGTCATGGCATAGACCGGGGCATCGGCAGCATGGGCGATGTCGATGGCATGCTGCAGCACCACCCGGTGCCCCCGGTGCACCCCGTCAAAATTGCCGATCGCGACCACGCCGCCTTTCAGATGCTGCGGAAACCGGTCGAGGTCTTCGGCATGGGCGAAAGGCAGACGGATGTCGGACATGGGCGATGCAAACCTGGCGGGACGGGATCGGCCTGATTGCACCGCGACAGGCGGCGACACATGACATCAGGCAGCGCGCGGACCCTGCCGGTTTCACATCCAAAGGTCAAGCTTGGCAGGGCCAGTCCGGGTCAGATGCGCAGCGCCTCATCGTCGCGCGAGGGCACCTTGACCATCGCCTCGCCTTCCAGGACCACGGTCTCGCCGACACTGCAGACACAGCTCAGTTTCGCCCGGTTGCCGCGCTCCAGCAGTTCGGTGACCGTGACTGTGACGGTGACATCATCGCCGATGCGCACCGGGGCCTTGAAGTTCAGCGTCTGCGACAGATAGATCGCGCCCGGTCCGGGAAGACGTGTGCCAAGCACGGCGGAGATCAGGCTGGCGGTGTAGAGACCATGGGCGATGCGGGTCCGAAACGGCGTGCGGGCAGCAAAATGTTCCGACAGATGGATCGGGTTTCGATCCCCCGACACCTCGGCAAATCCCACAACATCCGAGGAGCTGACATGTTTGGTCAATGTCTCCGACAAGCCTACCGCAAGGTCTTCGTAACACAGTCGTCGTAATTCGAGCATGTTGGTGTGTCCTGTGTCCGGCAAGCCTGTCAGGCAGTATCCGGAACCTAGGCGGGAGACGCGTGCGCTTCAATACGGCTTTCGGCCAAGAAAAAAGCCGCGCGTCATTAACGCTCTTTTCAGGGCCACCGTTTAAATTGACCAGAGTATGGGGAGGCGGGGACACAGGAACGTGTCTCTCTCCTGATTGGTCAGATCGCGTCAAATAAGACCTCGTGCGGGGTCGCGTATTGACAGTATGGAGTAGACGATGGCCCTTGATCTTCAGATGCCGGTCCTCGTGGTCGATGATTACAAGACTATGATCCGGATTATTCGGAACCTGCTCAAGCAGCTGGGTTTCGAAGATATCGACGATGCCGCAGACGGCACCGAGGCGCTGGAGAAGATGAAGCAGCGCAAGTACGGTCTGGTTATTTCGGACTGGAACATGGAGCCGATGACCGGCTACGAACTGCTCAAGCAGGTTCGTGCCGATGCAAGCCTCTCCAAGACCCCGTTCATCATGGTTACGGCAGAATCCAAGACCGAGAACGTGATCGCGGCGAAGAAGGCTGGCGTGAACAACTACATCGTGAAGCCGTTCAACGCGCAGACGCTGAAGGGCAAGATCGAGGCGGTTTTCGCGGACTGATGCGTGTTTGCACCCAGGCGGGACGCAAATGCGCGCCCGCCCGAGTGCCAAATCCGGATTTCGAAGACCTCGCGAGCGCCTGCAAGCCGGATGGCACATAACCGGCAGGGAGCTACACCACGCGACCTCGTCCAAGGCAGATGGGCAAGGCTTTCGGTCTCCGGATACAAACAGGAGGGCTGAACAAATGGCCACAATGACACGTGAGAACGTGGTTCGCGTGATCGAGTTCCTCGAGCAGAACCGGGATCGCGGCGGTGACGTCGGACTTTCTGACGTCATGCAACTGGCGGAAGTGATGACCGGATCGCTGCATGAGTTTCTGCATGCGGTTCAGCCGGCGGTGACCGGCGAGTTGAAGGCCATCGCGATCGAGATTACGCGCATGAAGGAAGAGATCGTCTCCCTTCGCGCCAACGACATGAAGTCGCAGCGGATCCCGGAAGCTGGCCGTGAACTGGATGCCATCGTCGAATCGACCGAATCGGCGACGCACACGATCATGACGGCCGCCGAAGAAATCATGGGTGCGGACACCTCGGATGCCGCAGCTTACCAGGATCTGGTCAACACCAAGATGATCGAGATCTTCGAAGCCTGCGCGTTCCAGGACATCACCGGCCAGCGTATTTCGAAGGTTGTGTCGACGCTGAACTACATCGATCAGCGGGTGACCAATTTCGTCGAGAAGCTGCGCATCATCGAGAACATGGAACCCGAGCTTGAGGAAACCGACGAGGAGCGCCGCAAGCGCGAGCTGATCCTCCACGGCCCGCAAATGGCTGGCGAAGGCGTGTCGCAGTCCGACATCGATGCCATGCTCGGCGACAGTCAGGACGACATCGACAAGCTGTTCGCCTGAGAGCTGCCACGATTCAACAAAAAGGCCGGTGCAGTTGCTGCACCGGCTTTTTTTGTCTGGCGATCGCGGGATCTGTTGTCAGCCAAGGCGCCGAAACCTCGTCGCTCCTGCGCAGGCAGGAGCCCAGTAACCGAGGCGGCGGTTGTCTTGTCAGGCGGAGTAAACCCAATCAACTCAGGTGGTTACTGGGCTCCTGCCTGCGCAGGAGCGACGACGGGATGCGCTTTGCCGTGTCGCTCATATCTGTCCTTCGCCGCCGTCGCCCTCACCAGACGAGACGCGGCAGGGCGGCGCGGGCGGAGAGGCCTTCTTCCGCAAGGCGGCGGCGGATGAGGGCTTCGTCCGGTGCGTCGCTGGCACCGAAGTCGGCGGCGTGAATGCCGCCGGTCACGAACAGAACGTCAATGCCTTGCGAATCAGCGCCGCGAATGTCGGTCGGCAGGCCGTCACCGATGGCCAGGACCCGGTCGCGGGAGTAAGCCGCGCCCTGGATTTCCGCCATACGGGAGAGGGCTGCGTCGTAGATCGGCTTGTGCGGCTTGCCGAGGAGATGCACGGTGCCGCCGAGGTCCTCGTACAGCCGGGCCAGCGCGCCGGCGCACCAGATCAGCTTTTCACCGCGCTCCACGACAATATCCGGATTGGCGCAGACCATCGGCAACCCACGCGCAACCAGCCGGGTGAGCTGGTCACGGTAGTCGTCCGGTGTCTCGACCTCATCGTCGAAGAGGCCGGTGCAACTGATGAGGCCAGCGTCTTCCTCGCTCGACAGGACAACGCCCAGACCGTCATAGATCGGCACATCCCGGTCGGCGCCGATGTGCAGCACCTTTCCGCCGGGCTTCGACGCGATCATGGCGCGGGTGACATCACCGGAGGTGACGATGTCGTCATAAGCATCGCGCGGCACGCCGTAATTGGCCAGCTGCTCATGGATCTGCTCGGCCGGGCGCGGCGCGTTGGTGATGAGGATGACGCAGCCGCCGGTCTCGGCCCGGTAGCGTGACAGCGCCTCATGCGCTGCATCAAAGGCCTTCAGGCCGTTGTGCAGGACGCCCCACACATCGCTGAGGACCCCGCTGTAATCCGGAGCGAGTGTGCGCAGGCCGGGGACAAGGAGCGGGGCAATGGCGTTCATGGGGTTCTCTCGGACTGATCTGGTATGATGGCAGGGAATCGGCTCTTGTCCGATCCGGATGCGGCGGACCATATACGAAGCTGGTGCCGGGCGGAACCGGCACCGGCGAGCCGGGCGTTGCGTCCTTGTGTGGCGGCTCGGCAAACAACCGGCGGGTGGCGCAGGGGTAGAGAGCGGACATGGCAGTCAGACAGCTCGGCGAAGCGATCATCAACCGGATCGCTGCCGGTGAAGTGATCGAGCGTCCAGCCAGCGTCGTCAAGGAACTGGTCGAGAACGCCGTGGACGCCGGCGCGCGCAACATCGAGATCGTGACAGCGGCTGGCGGCAAGACGC
Organism: Pannonibacter sp.; assembly: GCF_051860505.1. Classification (NCBI taxonomy): domain Bacteria; kingdom Pseudomonadati; phylum Pseudomonadota; class Alphaproteobacteria; order Hyphomicrobiales; family Stappiaceae; genus Pannonibacter; species Pannonibacter sp. The sequence goes on from NZ_JBHYDX010000003.1 coordinate 150,161, forward strand.
TGATCCGCGTGTCCGACGATGGCGCGGGCATGACCGCTGCCGATCTGGCGTTGGCGGTCCGGCGGCATTGCACCTCGAAACTGCGCGATGAAGACCTGTTCGACATCCGCACCCTCGGCTTTCGCGGCGAGGCGCTGCCGTCGATCGGTTCCGTGGCCCGGCTGACCATCACCACACGGCACAAGGATGAGGCCCATGCCTGGCGGATCGAGGTGGCCGGCGGCACCGAGAGCCCGCTGGAGCCGGCGGCCCGCAGTCTCGGCACCCAGGTCGAGGTGCGGGACCTGTTTTTTGCCACGCCCGCCCGTCTGAAGTTCCTCAAGACCGACCGCGCCGAGGCTGCGGCGATCACCGAAGTCGTGCGCCGCATTGCGCTGGCCTACCCGGAGGTGGGCTTCAGCCTTGGCGGCTCTGACCGGCAGTCGATCATCTGGCCCGCCGCGCGCGGCGAAGACCCGCGCATGGCCCGGCTGGCGCAGGTGGTTGGCGATGACTTCCTCGAGAATGCCATGCGCATCGATGCGGTGCGCGAAGGCGTACGGCTGACCGGGTTCGCCGGTCTGCCGACCTATCACCGTGGCACGGCGCAGCAGCAGTTCTTTTATGTCAACGGCCGGCCGGTGAAGGACAAGCTGCTCCTGTCCGGCCTGCGCGGGGCCTATGCCGACGTGCTGGCCCGCGACCGGCATCCGGTTGTCGTGCTCTATGTCGATCTCGATCCCTCCTTTGTCGACGTCAACGTGCACCCGGCCAAAGCCGATGTGCGCTTCCGCGACGGGCAACTGGTGCGCGGGCTCTTGGTGGGGGCTATCAAGCATGCGCTGGTCCAGGCCGGGCATCGCTCCTCGACGTCGAATGCGGCCAGCGCTCTCGATGTGCTGCGGGCCGGCGGTGCGGCGGCAGCGGGCGCGAGCGGGCAGGGCTGGGCGCGGGCGAATGGCCCGGTGCAGGACTGGCAGGCCTCTCCCTATCGGCCCTTGCACGAAATGTCCGGTTTTGCAGAAGCCGGCCAGCCAGGCTTCGACACCGGAACGGATCCGGGCGGCATGGCAGTCGTGCTGGGCAGCCTGCCGCTGGCCGATCTCGCCCGGCCCTCGGCCGATGCGCGGGCGCATGGGGCGGCCATTTCCGAGGATCTGATGGCGCGTCCTCTTGGGGCTGCGAGGGCGCAGATGCATGAAACCTATATCGTGTCGCAGACGCTGGACGGTGTCGTCATCGTTGACCAGCACGCGGCGCATGAGCGCCTGGTCTATGAACGCCTCAAGGAGGCGCTGGCGCGCCGCGAAGTGCCGCGCCAGATGCTGCTGATTCCGGAAGTGGTGGAACTGCCCGAGGAGGATGTCGGCCGTCTGGCCGATCACGCCGATGCCCTGGAAGGCGCCGGCCTCGTGCTGGAGCCATTCGGCCCCGGCGCGGTGGCCGTGCGCGAGACGCCGGCACTCTTGAAGGGGCTTGATGTCCGCGCGCTGGTCCGGGATCTCGCCGATGAACTGGCCGAATGGGACAGCGCAACCGGGCTGAAGGAGCGGCTGGACCACGTTGCTGCGACCATGGCCTGCCACGGCTCCATCCGCGCCGGCCGCCGGCTGCGGGTCGAGGAAATGGATGCCCTCTTGCGCGACATGGAGGCAACGCCCCTGTCCGGCCAGTGCAACCACGGTCGCCCGACCTGGATCGAGCTGAAACTCTCCGACATCGAGCGGCTGTTCGGGCGCAAGTGAGCGGAAGCGTCTGGGGCGCTATCTGGAAAAACAAAAGGCGGCCGAGGCCGCCTTTCGCATGCGCAATTCTGCGTCTGGATCAGAACGTCCGCTCGACGCGAATGGTCGTGTAGATCTCGTTGCGGTCCTTCTGGACGGAGCTGCGGTGGAAGTCGAAGTCGCGATAGGCGACTTCCGCGCCGATTCCGAGGCCGTCGACCGGCTTCCAGATCAGGTTGATGTTGCCGCCCCACATGCTGAAGTCATTCGTCGAGCCGAAGGCATCCGCACTTGCGTAATTGGCTTCGATCGAGCCTTCCAGCTGGTCAGAGAAATTGTGCAGGAAGCCGGCGCCGATGGCCCAGGTCTTGGTGGTGCGGCTCTTGCCACCGGCAAAGATGGCGTCGGTGATCTGCGGTGTCGCGGAGATATCGTCCCAGGTGTCCTGAACATAACCGGACGCGCCGTCGGCATAGACGGCCTGGAATGCGATGTTGTCGGTGGCGCCGAAGACCGGCACGTTCAACTGGACGCCTGCGCCAATGGCGAAGCCCACATCCCCCTTGGTGTTCGCCGCAGCATAGCGAACATCATGCAAGGCGCCCATGATCTGGGCGCTGCCCCAGCCCTGCTCGATGCGCAGATGGGCAATCAGGTCCGGATAGCGGTGGCCGGCATAGGCGTCACCGCCACCAACCAGGTTCCAGCGACGGGTGGTGCCATCTTCAACCGACAGGGTGGCCGACATGCCATTGCCGAAGGCTGCCGTGTAGGCCGCGATCCAGTTCTTATAGTCGGTGTAGACCGTGTGATAGTTGCCGTAGGAGTAGCCGGTCCAGAAGTCGAACATGGACTGGGTCCGGCCGAAGGTGAAGTTGCCGAACTGGATGAAGGCCTGGTCGAGGACAAAGGACGATCCGCCCGAATCGCGCTGCATGTACATGTCGATGTAGGAGCGGACGAGGCCATACTCGCTGTTGGTGCGCGCATCCAGGCGCAGGATCCCACGGGCGCGGGTCGATGTGCCGTTCGCATCGCGCTTCCAGTTGTTCGGGCCGTCACCGTAATTGTTGAAACGGTATTCAGCGCGGACACGGCCAGATATCCGCAGGCAGGTCTCCGTGCCAGGAATGTAGAAGAAGCCGGTGCCGAAGGCATCGCAGACCCGAACGTAGTCAACGGGTTCCGGTGCAACCGGCAAATCTGCAGCCATTGCCCCTGTTGTACCAACCGATGTGGCGACAGCGACCGAAGCAATCAAAGTCCTGATATTGCGCATCACATGTTCCCCATGCTTGCAAAAAACATCTTCACTTGCAAATACCGCAGGGTTGCCCTGTCGACTCACAAGTGAAAACACCCACCACCTGAATAAAAGAGTAGGTGAACCATAATTTTTGGCCAATGGGAGAATGCAGCGCGTCAGCGAATTCAGACCGGGAGATGCCAGAACGCAACATTCGGGAAATTTACTTAGCCTTACATGCAAAGGGAGTGTGCATTTGCTAAAACAGTGAGCAGCGCCACCGGCTCAGAATGCTGCAGATGCCAAAAGGAGAGGCGTGGCGGGCTGCAGGCAGGGGCGGTTATGCCCTGTCATCTCATTGTCGCGCTTTTGTCGCATGGCTCAGCGTCCAACAGGAGAGACGGAAGTGTGGCGGATCGCGATCTGGGGTGCTGCGGCGGTGATGATCGTGCTGGGTCTGCTGACGGTGCTGTTGCCGATCCCGACCGGGGTGCCGTTGCTGGCGGGCGGTGCCATGCTGATCCTGTCGACGAGCCCGAGCGCGGCACGGTGGCTGCGGCGGCGGCGGCGCGGCAGTGGATGGCTCAACGGATGGTTCACCTGGCTGGAACAGCGCGCGCCCCTGCGCCTTGCGCGGATCCTCGGACGGTCACGGCCACGGCAGAAGTGACCGGCCAGCATCCGGAAGCGGCGGCACCCTGAACGCTCAAGGGAGGAGTTTCAGGCCTTGAGGAACAGCACCTGGCTGTCGCCGGCGCTGCGCTGGTCAATCAGCTCGAAGCCTTGCGGAATGGCGATAGCCGCGTTGGCGCGTTCTTCCAGAACGCAGATGGCGCCCGACGCCAGCCAGCCGCCTTCCCGGGCCGAAGCAAGGGCAAGTTCGCCCATGCCCTTGTCATAAGGGGGATCGGCAAAGACGAGATCGAAAGGCTCGATGGTCCCCGCGGGGCCAAGCTTCGTTGCATCCCGTCGCAGGATCTTGGCGAGGCCGTTGAGGCCCATGGTTTCCATGTTGCGGCGGATGAGGCCGCGTGGCTCGACGGCCTCCTCCACGAAGGTCACATGCCGGGCGCCGCGGCTGACCGCTTCAAAGCCGAGGGCGCCGGTGCCGGCGAACAGGTCAAGCACCCGGACGCCATCCAGATCCACTCCGACGCCATGCGCCAGGATGTTGAAGATCGTCTCACGCAGGCGGTCGCTGGTCGGGCGCGTGGCGTCCGACCGGGGCGTTGCAAGTGCGGTTCCCTTGAACCGTCCGGCGATGATGCGCATCGTCAGCTGCCAGCCTTAGCTGCGGCCGCGCGGGCGTGAGCCGCCATTGCCGCGCGGTGCGCCGCCCTTGGGACCGGCACCACGCGGGCCACCGCGCGGCGCGCCGCCTTTGGACCCTGCACCCTTGGGACCACCGAAGCCACGGCCACCGCCACCACCGCCGCCGCCGAAGCCGCGACCTGGCCGGTCGCCGCGATCCGGACGATCGCCACGGCTTGGGCCATCGCCCCGGTTCGGTCGATCTGCACGATCCGGGCGGTCGGCTCTGTCCGGACGGCTGAAGTTGCGGTCAGGGCGGGCACCACGGTCGGGACGTTCACTGCGCTCCGGGCGATCCGCACGGCTGAAGCCGCGCGGGCCTTCGTAGGCGTCGTCCCGGCCACGCGGCGGACCCTTGCGGTCGGCGCCCATGCGGGATTCCTGCTGCTTGTCGGCAACAATGCCGTCCTCGCTCCAGATCCGGCGTTGCGGCTGGGGCCGTGCGGGCCGATCCGACTGTTGCGGCCGGGCATCAGGGCGCGGTTCGCGCGTCAGGCGGAAACGGCTGCGCGGCGAGACCTTCATCGGCCGCTGTGCATCGCCGCGTTCCTCACGCCCGCCGTCTCGGTTTCCACCGCGATAGCCATCTCTGGCGCCGTCACGGCCCCCATCGCGGGCCCCGTCACGACTATTGGCGCGGCGATCATCGCGCTGCCCGCGATCATCGCGGCCGCCCTCGCGGGCCGGCCGCTTGCGGCCACCGATGGCAGCAGCGCCGTCACGGGCGGTCATCCATTCCCCGCGACCCTGCTTCTGCGGCGCCGGGCGGTCTTTCTTCTTCGGCTTGTCGCCCTCTTCGCCCGGAATATGGGTGAGGACGGGCGCATCGAAATCGGCGCCTGCGGCAGATGCAAGCTTTTCGCCGAGCTGGTCGCGCAAGACGCGGCCACGGATCTCGCGCACTTCACCTTCCGGCAGTTCCATCAACTGGAACGGGCCGAAGGACAGGCGAATCAGCCGATTCACGGACAGGCCGAGATGCTCGAGGACGCGCTTGACCTCGCGGTTCTTGCCTTCACGCAGGCCCATGGTGAGCCAGACGTTGTCGCCCTGCACCTTGTCGAGGGTCGCCTCGATGCCGGCATAGAGCACGCCGTCGATGGCGATGCCGTCGGCAAGGCCGTTGAGCTGCTCCTGGGTGACTTCGCCAAAGGCGCGGACCCGGTAACGACGCAGCCAGCCGGTGGCCGGCAGTTCCATGACCCGGGCGAGACCGCCATCATTGGTCAGGAGCAAGAGGCCTTCGGTGTTGATGTCGAGTCGGCCGACGGAGAGAACGCGCGGCATTTCCTTCGGCAGCGCATCGAAAACAGTCGGGCGGCCTTCCGGGTCGTGGTTGGTCGTCACCAGGCCGCGCGGCTTGTGGTAGAGCCACAGGCGGGTGCGCTCCCTTTGCGGCATCGGCTGGCCGTCGACGAGGATCGTGTCGTCCTCGGTGACGGTAAAGGCCGGCGTCGTCAGCACGGTGCCATTGACGCTGACGCGGCCGGCTTCGATCCAGACTTCCGCATCCCGGCGTGAGCACAGACCAGCGCGGGCCATCACCTTGGCGATGCGCTCGGCTTCGCCGGCAAAGGAGATGGAGGATGGCGTTTCGGATGGAACGCCTGTGCCCTTGGCCGGGCGGTCTGCCGGCGTCTTGCGCGGGAACGGCTTGCCACCGGGACGGTCGCCGCTGCGCGGGCCGCGCGCCGGACGGGCATCATCAAAGCGTCCGCCCGAGGGCTTGCCGCCGTAGGGCTTGGCCCCGAAGGGCTTGTCGGAGCGGGGGCCACGCGGCGCATCGCCACGGTTGGGGCGGTCGCCGAAGCTGCGCTGCGGACGGCCTTCGCCGCCTTCGCTGCGACCACCAAAGCCCCGGTTCGGACGGGCATCGCCGCGATCAGGGCGGTCGCCAAAGCTGCGCTGCGGACGGCCTTCGCCGCCTTCGCTGCGGCCACCAAAGCCCCGGTTCGGACGGGCATCGCCGCGATCGGGACGGTCGCCAAAGCTGCGCTGCGGACGGCCCTCGCCGCCTTCGCTGCGGGCGCTAAAGCCGCGCTGCGGCCGGCCGGCGCCGCTGGGCGCGCCGGGTTTGCGGGGAGGACGGGACGCGCCGTCAGAGGCGCCCGTACGACGGGACGGTCCGCCGGGCTTGCCGCCGCGGGGCCGGGAAGGGATTTTCTTGTCGGTCATTCCAGCCTCATAGCAGAGGTTTCCCACTTTAGGAATCGGACATTTGCGGCCTTTGCGCAAAATGCATGCCTGATCTGTCAAATGGTTTATAACGCGGGCGTCATTTGGTCCGGACCAGCATGCCGAACCGGGTCAGTTCCGCCGCAAGAGGATGCTGCTGCCAGTATGAGCGCCACCCGTTCGGGGCCGGAGGAAACCGACCCGCCGTCGACCGTTTCCAGCTTCATGGATCTGGCGCTTGCAGAAGCGCGGGCGGCAGCCTTGCGCGGAGAGGTTCCCGTTGGTGCAGTGGTGGTGCGCGATGGCAAGGTCCTTGCCTGCGCGGGAAATCGAACGCTGGAACTCAATGATCCGACGGCGCACGCCGAAGTGCTGGCGATCCGCATCGCCTGCGACGCGGTGCAATCGCAGCGGCTGACCGGATGCGATCTCTATGTCACGCTGGAGCCCTGCCCGATGTGCGCCGGGGCGATCTCCTTTGCCCGTATCCGCCGGCTCTACTATGGCGCTGATGATCCGAAGGGCGGGGCGGTCGACAACGGGGTGCGGCTGTATGGCCAGCCAACCTGTCATCATGCTCCGGAAGTTTATTCGGGTTTTGCCGAGACGGAGGCCGCCGGCCTGTTGCGCGATTTCTTCCGCGAGCGACGCGACGAACGCTGAAGCACTGGTTCTATGGAAGAGGCACCGCGCGCGGGATGCCGGTGATCGGGAAAAAATTGGCGCCGCCCCGGAGAAGACATGGGAGAACGAACGGGGCGGCGCCAGTCGGGGGCAGGTGGGAGGAGAACCTACCCCTTGATGCTGCAAAGCGTGACCGGCCGGCGATGCGTCCGGGCGGCCAGATAGGGTTCAACGCCGGTGCTGGATGACACCGCGCGGGATTGTTGAAACAGGAGTTCGCCCGCATGGCCGGCTTCCTCGACGAGGGCACGGCGGCTGCAACTGGCAGCAATGGCAAAGCCAAGCTGCCGTAAATGCGCCTTGCGGTAGCAGAAGACCGCGAGCCGGGCACGCTGGTCCTCCGGCAGGCTGTGAGCGACCGACGCCGCAGAAGTCGCGTTCTGCCGCATCAGGACTTGGAAGGTCTCTTCAGAGACCGGGCATATATCCTCATTCAAGGATTCTGGGGCCACGCGGTTCATCCGCTTTCTCCTTCTGGATATAGCCCGATTCTCTGGTGCTCCGGTTAATCTAAAGTTAAAATGCTGTATAAGTTAAAAAACTGACGAAAAGAATAGCATAATTACATAGCGTCACTGTTACATTTCACAGGGTAAAAATCTTTATTTATCGGGAAAGTTGCTTATCGAGTGCATCTGCAAGTTGTCGTTTGACGTCTTCCCGCAACGGAGCCGCCGCATCCAGCACACCGCGTGTTTTCATGAAGTCGAGCACGCGGATGTTGCCGACATCCGGCCGCACGAGGATATGAGGCATGCGTTGTTTGACCTTCTCGGCGGTGATCGAGCGCATCAGGATTTGCGAGGCACCGAAAAGCGCATCAAGTGTCGTCGGAAAATGTTTGCCCGGGCGCGGCACCGGGGTGCCGACAACATCCACCGCCACGATGATGTCGCAGTGCTGCGGCAGGGCATCGAAGGGCAGGGGATTGGCAACGCCGCCATCGATTAACACCTTGCCCTGCAGCCGGACCGGGCGGAAGACGGCGGGAATGGCAAAGGATGCTGCAATGGCGGGCGCCAGCGGTCCGCTGCGAATGTCGACTTCGGCGCAGCCATAGAAATCGGTCGCCAGCACGGTCAGCGGGATCGAGAGTTGCTCGAAGGTGTCCGGCAGATGCGACCCGGCAAAGAGGTGCAGCACCTTCAGCGGGTCGAACTGGGCGAGGCCACTGCCGAAAACATCGGCAAGGCGGCGGGGCCGCAATTGCCACAGCCGCACCAGCAGGGCATTTCGGTTGCGGAAGGTCTCGACGGCCAGATCATGCAGATCCTGACCGGACAGGCCAGCAGCATAGCCGGCGCCAAGCAGCGCGCCGATTGACGAACCGGCAATGAAGTCCGGCTTGATGCCCAGATCATCAAAAGCCTGCAGCACCGGAATATGCGACATGCCGCGCGCACCGCCGCCGCCCAGGGCCAGGCCGATGGAGGCACCGGTTCCAAGGGCGGTCGAAGCGGGCAACTTTGCGCTTGTCGCGCCAGCATGGGCATCAGTCTGCAGGTCTGTCTCTGGAACTGGCGGGGGAGCGGTCCGGGACCTTGGCATTCTTGCATTCTCCTGAAGACCGGCGTGGAGACCACCGGTCCGCTTTAGCGGTCAGGAAGGGAAATAGCGCGGAAAGGGTTTCAGTGGGGTTTTCTTCGACAAGGAAGTGACCGCCGTCGATCGCCTGGCCCTGAACGTCATTGGCCCAGTTGCGCCACACGTCCAGTGGCGTGCCTGCGCCCGGCGCAATTCCGTGTCCGCCCCAGAGCGCCAGCAGGGGCGCCGAGATGCGTCGTCCTGTGGCCAGATCAGCTGCATCGTCGGCGAAATCGGCCGTTGCGCCGGCACGGTAGTCCTGGCAGGCGGCATGCACACAGTTGCCGGAGGCAAAGGCCGACCTGTAGGCAGCAAGAGCAGCCGGATGAAACGCGCTCAAGTCCTTGCGCGCGGTCCAACTGGCCATGGTGTGTTCAAGGTAGTAGCCGGGATCGCCGCCGATCAGCCGCTCGGGCAGCGGTTCAGGCTGGGCGAGGAAGGCCCAGTGGTAGACTTTCAGGGCAAAGGCCTTGTCCATGCGTTGCCAGTAATCATGGGTCGGCAGGATGTCGAGCACGGCCAGACGGGTGACCCTGTCCGGGTGGTCGAGGGCCAGCCGGTAGGCAACCCGCCCGCCGCGATCATGGCCACAGACGGCAAATGTGCCGTGCCCAAACGCGTCCATCAGGGCGCACATGTCGCGGGCAAGCTGGCGCTTGCTCATCGCCTCGACCGGTCCGTCCGGCAGGTCGCTGTCGCCATAGCCGGGCAGATCGGGAAGGATCAGCGAAAAATGCGCGGCAAGCGCGCCGGCCAGCGGGTGCCACATGACATGGGTCTGCGGATAGCCATGCAGCAGCAGCAGCGCCGGGCCAGACCCGCCCCGGCGCCCGCAGATGCGACCGCGCGGGCCCTGAAACTCAAAGCGTTCAAAGGTTTGCGGGAAGAGGTCCGCAGCGGTGACGGGATGAATGGAGGGCAAGCCTCAAGGCTCCGGCGACGGCGAAATCTGGCGGACAGCTTGCGATGCCCGCCAGGCCGGCGCAAGCCGGAATTACATTCCGTAAAGGAATGTTGTTGCACGGCCGGCAAGTCGGCGCATCATGGACCAAATGAAGCGGGGGCTTCACCGTGATCCCTGACCTTTCACCGGCCGCGCGCGATGGCCTGCCAGCCGATGTCCCGGCGGCAGAACCCTTCCGGCCAGTCGATCCGATTTACGGCTTCATAGGCGCGCGCCTGCGCTTCGGCCACAGTCGATCCAAGGGCCGTGACATTGAGGACGCGGCCGCCATTGGCGAGGGTCCGGCCGTCCTCGCCCCGGGTGCCGGCATGAAACACTTTGACGCCCTCCAGCGCATTTGCCGAAGCAATCCCCCTGATCTCGCTGCCGCGCGCGTAATCGCCGGGGTAGCCGTTGGCGGCCAGGACCACGGTCAGCGCGACCTCGTCCCGCCAGCGCGGCGTCATCTGGTCGAGCGTGCCGTCGATGGTGGCGAGCAACAGGGGGACGATGTCGTCGACGAGCCGCATCATCAGCACCTGACACTCCGGATCGCCGAAGCGGGTGTTGTATTCGATGAGTTTGGGACCGGCGTCGGTGATCATCAGTCCGGCGAACAGCACGCCCTTGAACGGCGTCCCACGCCGCGCCATCGTGTCGATGGTCGGCTGGATGATCTCGGCCATGGTGCGGGCGATCATGGCCTCATCCATGACGGGAGCGGGCGAATAGGCGCCCATGCCACCGGTGTTCGGTCCCTTGTCGCCGTCGAAGACCCGCTTGTGGTCCTGCGCGGTGGCCAGGGCGAGGCCGGTGCGGCCATCGGAGAGAACGAAGAAACTGGCTTCCTCGCCGGTCATGAACTCCTCGACGACGACCTCGGCACCAGCAGCGCCGAAACTGCCGTCGAAACAGGCGCGGACGGCCTCTTCGGCCTCCTCAAGCGACATGGCGACGACGACGCCCTTGCCGGCGGCGATGCCGTCCGCCTTGACCACGATCGGCGCGCCGACCTGTCGCACATAGGCGAGAGCTGCGTCCGTGTCGGTGAACCGGCCATAGGCTGCGGTCGGAATGCCGGCTTCGGTGCACAGGTCCTTCGTGAACCCCTTGGAGCCTTCCAGCCGGGCAGCGGCCTGGTCCGGTCCGAAGGCGCGGATGCCGGCGGCGGTCAGGTGATCGACAATCCCGGCCACCAGCGGGCCTTCCGGTCCGACGACCACAAGATCAATCGCCTTTTCCGTGCAGAACGCGATCACGGCGGATGCATCCCTGACGTCTACCTGTACGGTCTCGGCCTCTTCCGCGATGCCGGCATTGCCCGGGGCAGCATAGAGGCGGGTGGTCAGCGGCGAGGCGGCAATGGCACAGGCGAGGGCGTGTTCGCGGCCGCCGGATCCGATGAGGAAGATGTTCATGGGCAAAGTCTCGGCCGTTCGGGGGACGGGAACCGGCAGGAGCCGATGCCCCTGCCTTGCGATGGCCGGGCTCTAGCATGGCAGCGCCCCTCACGGCAATCACGGCTGGGCCAGGCGGCAACAGGGGAGACAGGATGAGCAGGGCAGGAGGCTTTTCGCTGCTGTTGGGCGGACCGGGAACCAGTGAGACGATCACGCTTCTCGCACGCCAATTCTGGTCGGAGGCAGGGGAGGTGTTCTCGCGCCGGCAGGAAGACGCTCTGCGGACCCTGATGGTCGATGCCAGCCTGGGCCGCGCCTGGCTTGCCCAGTATCGCAACGAGCCGGTCGGCTTTGCCGTGGCGCTGTATCGACACTCCATCGGATACGGCGGGCGGGTTGCCCTGCTGGACGATCTCTTTCTTGTCGAGCGCATGCGCGGTCGCGGGCTCGGCCGGCGGATGCTGCGTGCGGTCAGCGAGGACCTTGAAGCCTTCGGCCTTTTGCAGGTGCATGCCCTTGCCCCGCGCAACTCGGTTGCCGCTGGCCTTTATGCCAGCGAAGGATTCCTGCCAGCGCAGATGCAGCTTTTCGAGAGACCCTTCGATTCCGAGCAGCAAGCCTGAGCAAGGCAGGCGATAAACCTGACTGAGTCCGCGAGGATAGTTTCACGCAGTTGCAACTTTTTTCGGTTTTGGCAAAAGTTAACTTGTTTTGTTGGGTGTGCAGGTTACGAAAGCAACCATGGCCGTCTCCAATTCACTGCTGCTTGTCGCCCAGGCAGCCCTCTACTTCACTGTCATGATGACCCTGCTGCACCGGCGCAAAAGCATCGGGCTGGGCGTGTTCATGTGCGCGCTGGGCGTGATGCATTTCCTCGAGACCTATCTTGCCAGCGTGTTCTATGTGCAGCTGCCGCATGGCATCATCTCACCGGGCTCGACGGTGCTGTTTTCCGGCAAGTTGCTGATGATCCTTCTTCTTTATGTGAAGGAAGATGCGGCAACGGTGCGCCAGCCGATCCATGGCCTGCTGTTCGGCAATTTCCTGATCGTCGGCCTGGTGATGATCCTGCGCAATCACGAGACGGTTCAGGTTGTTGCCGGACGCGAGCCGGACATCGCCTTTGTCGACGAGATGGGCATGTTGATGGTCTGGGGTACGATCCTGCTCTATATCGACAGTCTCGCCATCATCTTGCTGTATGAGCGCCTCGGGCGGTGGCTTGGGCGGCATTTCGCGCTGCGCGTGCTGATCTGCGGCGCATTGGTGCTGACCTTTGATCAACTCGGGTTCTACATCGCCCTCCATCTGGTTTCAGATGCGCCTTTGTCGGTCCTCTACGGCGGCTGGGTCGCCAAGATGCTGGCGACTGTCGTCTACGCTCTGTTTTTCATGGCCTATCTTGCCTTGTTCCCGGCTGGAGAACAGAAGGCAGGACCGCGCCGGTTTCGGGACCTGTTTGACGTCCTGACCTACCGCGAGCGCTACGAGGATCTCTTGAAGACCTCGCATCTCGACTTTCTCACCAAGGTGTCCCACCGCAGCCAGTTCGACACGACCGCGCAGGACTTGATCCTTGCGACAACTGCCAATGGTCACTGCGCCAGCCTGATCCTGATCGATATCGACCACTTCAAGGCTGTCAACGATACCTATGGTCATCAGGCCGGCGATGAGGTCCTGGCCACCGTGGCGCGGGTGCTGCGCGACAACCAGCGCTCCGATGACCACATCTTCCGCTATGGCGGCGAAGAATTTGTCATCGTCAGCCAGCGGATGGGGGCGGAAGCGGCGCAGAGCTTCTCCGACCGGTTGCGCCGGGCCATCGAGGACGTCACGCGCGATGCCTTCCTTGAGCCGGTGACCGTGAGCATCGGCATTGCCGCCGCCCCCCTGGAAGGGCGCGATCTGGCCACCTTGTTCGAAATCGCCGACCGGCGGCTCTATGCGGCCAAGGCCGGCGGGCGCAACCGGGTGGTTGGTCCCTTGAGCGAACCTGTCCCTGTCCCGGTCTGAGATGCCGCAGCATGCGTCCGGGGGCTCGTCAGGCGCGCCGCCTCATGCTAACCAGACCGCATGAGCTTCAAGATCTTCGGCACACAGGACACCGGCCCCGTCGCAGACGCGGTCAAGAGCCACTGGGTGGACACCCGTCTACCCGCCTGGGCGCGCCCCTACGCCCGTCTGGCGCGCTGGGAACGGCCGATCGGCTGGTGGCTGCTGCTGTGGCCGTGCTGGTGGTCGGCGGCGCTTGCCGCGATCGACAGCGGCGCGCCCTGGCCCAACCCCTGGCATCTGGCGCTGTTCCTGATCGGCGCCGTCGCCATGCGCGGTGCCGGCTGTACCTTCAATGATCTGGTCGATGAGGAAATTGACGCCAAAGTCGAGCGCACCCGCTCACGGCCCATTCCGGCCGGTCAGGTCAGCCGGGGCCAGGCCAAGCTGTTCCTGGCCGTTCAGGCGCTGGTTGGTGCGGCGGTGCTGGTGCAGTTCAACCTCTTCACCATCGTGCTCGGGCTCGCGTCGCTGCTGGTGGTGGCGATCTATCCCTTCATGAAGCGTTTCACCGACTGGCCGCAGCTGTTCCTTGGCTTTGCCTTTTCCTGGGGCGCGCTGATGGGCTGGGCGGCGGCTTTCGGTCGGCTCGACTGGGCGCCGATCCTGCTCTACGCCGGCGGCATCGCCTGGACCATCGGCTATGACACGATCTATGCGCATCAGGACAAGGAAGATGACGCCATGGTCGGCGTCCGCTCCACGGCGCGTCTGTTCGGAACCTGGACCAAGCCGGCACTGGGCATTCTGTATGGTCTGGCGACGGGGCTGTTCATGTTGGCTGCAGCGCTTGTGGATGCAGGGCCGTTCGCCTTTGCAGGCCTGGCGCTCGGTGCCTTGCACCTCTTGTGGCAGATCATAGTCCTCGATATCGATGATCCGGACCAGTGCCTGCGGCTGTTCCGCTCCAACACCACCTATGGCTGGATCGTCTTCATCGGGCTTTGCGCGGAAGCGGTGATTTCGGCGGTCTGAGTGCAGCGGACACGCGGCGAGGGGCGGAAAGCCATCGCCCTCGACCGGCTTCAGGTGCCAACGCGGCGACGCAGATCTTGTGGTTGATCGATAGGCAGGACCAGATCCAGCGACTGGTCATAGACCTGTGCTGGCGCTGAAGGCGTCTCGGCCGGTGACCCCGTCCAGTCCGGATCGGGTTGCGCCTCCAGGCCGGCAGCTTGACTGAGAACCACCTTGTTGCGTCCGCTTCGCTTCGCCGTGTAGAGCGCGGCATCGGCCTTAGCGATTGCAACTTCAAGCGTTCCGGTCGGCACGCGCCCGGCATAGACGCCGGCGCTGGTGGTGGTGATCAGGATGCCGCCAGTGCGGGCGCGGACAGCGTTGGCAAAACGCTGGCGCAGGCGGTCGGCGAAGGCATAGGCGAACGCCTCGTCGGCATCGGGAAGGAAGACCACGAATTCCTCCCCGCCGAGCCGACCCGTGATGTCACCGGGGCGCCGCATCTGGGTGCAGCAGTCCGCGAAGACCAGCAGCATCTCGTCGCCCATGGCATGACCGAAGCGGTCGTTGACGGACTTGAACTCGTCGAGATCGAACAGCACAACTGCAAACTGGCCGGTCCTGGGGGCGGCATTTTGCAGCCAGAGTGCCGCGCTTTCAAAGAAATCCCTGCGATTGGCAAGGCCGGTCAGGGGATCGCGCCTTGCCTGTTCGCGCAGCAGGCGCTCTTCCTGTTCGATCACCATGGCAAAGGCGCAGATGATCGTCGCCATCACCGCCATGATCATCCAGAGGATGTAGGCTGCGAAAAACGGGGAAGTCAGCGCCTGCTTGAAGTCGGTCATGCCGCTGGTGTAGACGCCGACAAACAGCACACATTGCATCAGCAGTTCGAGCACCATCACCCAGCTCAGCCAACGCGCCGCGCGAATGCGTTCGGTGTTGAGGCGGAAGCTCAGGTAGATGGCGGCCGCCGACGTCAGCGTCAGCATGCCATGCTGATAGACTGAACGGGCAATGAAGGAATCGTAGAACGCGGGATAGAGGCACAGGACAAGCCAGCCGAAGGTTGGCAGCGCTGCCGCGAGATTATAGCGGTCGATCCGCCAGAATGCCGCGATCGCGGCGATCCGCATACCCATGCCTCCCAGCACAAGTGCGTTGCCGATGACGATGCTGATCACATCCGGGATCTGGCCGCGCAGGGCCAGCAGCAGCATGCCGAAGCCAACCATCATCAGGGCGATGGACCAAAGACGAATGGAGTCCTTTTGCGCACCGCTCTTGTGCATGGAAAAGCGCCACACGAAGAACAGCATGCCGGCACCGACCATTTGCATGACGGTGAGAGCTGCGTTCAAGGTGACAACGTCCAGCCGCATGGATCTCTCGTGCTCGGGGGAAGGGCAACTTGTCCGGGCAGTGATAAAATCCAGCCCGTTAATTTTTCCAGTACTTTGACAAGAAAATAGGCCGCTTTTCGGCGGCCCATGGTTTCGTCCTGTCAGGATCTGGCGATGATCTCGCGCTCGCCGCGATGCACCGCGGGGGCCGCTCCCCTCGTGCCGGTCTTGCGCCGGTTCAGAAAGCGGGGGCGACGCGCGGTGAGGGCATAGACCCGGCGACGCTGCGGGGGAAAGGCCGAGCCCGGTGCGTCGCTGATCGTGGAAATGCTGCCGTCCGGTTCGCACATCTGCAGCGGCAGCTTGAGGCTCTCACCCCACATTGCCCAGTCGTCGGCCAGATCCTCGGCATTGTCGGCCTCACGCAGGGTGACGCAGAGGGCGGGATCGGCATGGCGCAGAAACAGGCGGGCATTCAGGGTGCCCGGCAACGCGCCGGGAGCAATTTCAACCGCCACGCCAAGGAAGACATGGATCGGGACCACAAGGGTCAGGGGGAGGCCGGCGAGCGGCCGCTTGATGATGGCCGTGTCCCGGTCAAGATAGACCCGGGCTGCGACGCGGGCCGCGCCACCGGCAGGCGGGGCGCTCATGGTGGTGTCGAATTTGACCGGCAGGGAGGCCGGGTCGAGCCGCTTCGCGCTGCCCGACCCGGTTCCGTGTGCTCCGTCAATGGCTGTCTGACGTCCCAAGTGCCTCTCCATCGGGCCCATGGTTTTTTTGGGTTGGGCCTCGTGATGACTTGACCTTAAGGGGCGACCTCTGCCGGTCCGCTTAACAGGCACGGTTAAAAAAGCCTGATTTCAAAGAGGGTTACGAAAGGCTTGCCCGAATTGGTCAATGGAGTGGAAACGTCTTTTGCCCCAAGGCGGCCCTTGTTCGGCGCCCCCGGCGCGCCTAAACAGGGAACATCACATCAAGACGGGATTCCGCGATGACCGAAGCGATCGACAAGAGCGAACTCGAAACCCGGGCGGCCCGGCTTGTCGAGGCGGCGCTGAAGGCGGGGGCTGATGCCTGCGACGCGGTCGCCGTCACGGGTGTTTCCCTGTCGGTCGACGTGCGCGAGGGCAAGGTTGAGGAGACCGACCGGGCCGAAGGCGACGATGTGACCTTGCGGGTTTTCATCGGGCGCCGCAGCGCGTCGGTCTCGGCCAACACCATGGACGATCCGAAAGCGCTGGCGGAGCGGGCGGTGGCCATGGCGCGGGTGACGCCGGAAGACCCGTTCGCCGGTCTTGCTGATCCCGAATTGCTCCTGAAGCAGATCCCGGCTCTGGACCTGCTGGACGCGACTGAAATGTCGGCTGCTGAGCTTAAGGACCTGGCACTGGCTGCCGAAACTGCCGGTCTCGCGGTTGCCGGCGTCTCGAAGTCCGGCGGGGCAAGCGCCTCCTGGCGGCTCGGCGGCATGGTGCTGGCCACCAGCCACGGCTTCATCGGCTCCTACACGACCTCGCGCCATGGCCTGTCGATGACGGCTGTCGCTGGCGAAGGCACCGGGATGGAGCGGGACTACGACTACGATTACCAGACCTTCTTCGAGGACATGGAGGATCCGGCCCTGATCGGTCGGCGGGCTGGCGAGCGGGCCGTGCGCCGGCTGAAGCCGCAAAAGCTGACCACGCGCACGGCGACGGTGCTCTACGAGGCGCGTGCGGCGCGCAGCTTCCTGGGCCATCTGGCTGGAGCGGTCAATGGCGCGGCGATTGCCCGTGGCACCAGCTTCTTGAAGGACCGGATGAACCAGCCGGTGTTTGCGCCAGGCATCCGCGTTACCGATGATCCGTTGAAGTCGCGCGGCGCGGCAACGCGTCCGTTCGATGGCGAGGGGACGGCCGCAACAGCGTTCGACCTCATCGACGCCGGCGTGTTGCGGCACTGGTTCCTGGACAGCGCGACAGCGCGGGAACTGAAGCTTGGCCCCAATGGCCGGGCGCATCGCGGCGGAGCCGGAACTTCGCCCGGCGCAACGAACCTGACCCTGCATCCCGGCAATGAAAGCCTGGAGGAGATGATGCGCGCAGCCGGCTCCGGCCTGCTGGTGACCGATCTCATCGGCCATGGCGTCAACGGCATTACGGGGGATTACTCCCGTGGGGCCTCGGGCTTCTGGTTCGAGAATGGCGAGATTGTCACGCCTGTGAGCGAGATCACCATTGCCGGCAACCTCAAGGACATGTTTGCGCGGCTGCGTCCGGCATCGGACCTCGATGCCCGGTATTCGACCGCGACGCCGAGTGTTGCCATCGAGGGGTTGACCATTGCCGGTGCCTGATCCCGCCCATACCGAAGACCTGACCCTGCTCGAGCTTGCGGCCCGCAAGGCCGGGGAAATCGCGCTGGGGTATTTCGGCAAAGGGCCCAAGACCTGGATGAAGGAGGGGGTCTCGCCGGTCTCCGAGGCTGACATGGCGGTTGATGCCTGGCTGAAGGACACGCTGGGCAAGGCCCGGCCCCAGTATGGCTGGCTGTCGGAGGAAACCGCCGACACGCCCGACCGGCTCGGACGGCGGCGGCTGTTCATCGTCGATCCGATTGACGGGACCCGGGCCTTTCTGGCCGGCAAGGATGAATGGACCGTCTCGTTGGCGATGGTCGAGGATGGCCGGCCACGGTCTGCCGCCCTGTTCAACCCGGTGCGCGGCGAGATGTTTCTGGCCGTCGAGGGCGGCGGCACCCGGCTGAACGGGCGCCTGATCCAGACCGGCGAGCGCCAGATGCTGGACGGTGCGCGTGCCTATGGCCCGCCCGCCATGCTCACCCCGGCCGCCGCAGCCGGGGTCATTCCGGCCGGCACCATTGGCTCGCTGGCCTATCGGATTGCGCTGGTCGCCAAGGCAGATGTGGACGTGGCCGTCGCCCGCGCCCGCGCGCATGACTGGGATCTTGCGGCAGCCGATCTTTTGGTGCAGGAAGCGGGCGGCAGGTTGACCGACCTGAGCGGCGCGACCCTGCGCTACAATCGCGAGATCCTGCGGCATCCTGAGCTGGTTGCCGCCGGAGACGCCCTGATCGAACCGGCTGTCCGCCTGTTCGCCGGTCTTGCCGACCGGCAGGGCCGAGAGCGGGCAGACCACTGACCGGACGCAACCGATCCAGCCGACAGGCCTTGAGGAGCAAGAACCGACGATGAGCACCGATACCGAGCCCAAACAGCTTCTGCATCTCGTGTTTGGCGGTGAGCTGGAGGATCCGGCTGGCCTGACGTTCCGCGATCTCGACAAGCTCGACATCGTCGGCATCTATCCGAACTACGCGACCGCCTTCGTGGCCTGGAAGGCCAAGGCTCAGGCCAGCGTCGACAACGCGCATATGCGCTATTTCATCGTGCATATGCACCGGCTGCTCGACCCGCATACGCAGGGTTGATCCTGCCGCAGTGTGGGTTGCAAGCGCGGCGGAAGGTCCTCCATGCTGAAGAAGATTGGCCGGCATCCGATGCTGCTGAAGGCCGTTGGCGTGACGCTGGCGGCCTGGCTCCGTTTTGTCCGGCGGACCAACAGCATGGTGATCGATCCGCCAGGCATCTACGACCGGTTGCGGCCTGACCTGCCGGTCATCGTGGCCATGTGGCATGGCCAGCATTTCATGATGCCCTTTGCCAAGCCGGACGACTTGCCGGCCTATGTCATGATCTCGCGCTCCGCCGATGGCGAGATCAACGCCATTGCGGCCGAAAGGCTGGGTGTCGGCCTGATCCGGGCTTCGGGCAGCCAGAAGGCACACCAGATCACCAAGCGTGGCGGCTTGCGCGGGTTCATCGAGGCCATGCGGGTCTTGCGCGAAGGCAACAGCATGGCGCTGACGGCAGATGTGCCGAAGGGCCCGGCAAGGGTATCCGGCCCCGGCATCGTTCAGCTTGCGCGTCATTCGGGCCGGCCGATTGTCCCGGTTGCCGTTGCCACCAGCCGCTCCATCGAACTCAATTCCTGGGACAGGGCGAGCATCAACCTGCCCTTCGGACGTGCGGCGGTCGCCATTGGTGACCTCATCCACGTGGCCGCAGATGCGAGCGACGAGGAGATGGAACAGGCGCGGCTTGCGGTCGAGACCGGGCTGAACGCGGTGACCCGCCGCGCCTATCAGCGTGTCGGACGCGATGATGGCTAACCGGGACAAGGTTGCCCGGTCTTTGACCCTGCGCTGCTGGCGCATGCTTGCCGGCTTGTCTCTGCCGCTGCTGCGGCTGGTTCATGCGTCGCGACTGAAAGCGGGCAAGGAGGATCCGGCGCGCCAGGGAGAGCGCTTTGGCGAGGCAAGCCTGCCGCGCCCTGACGGCCGGCTTGTGTGGGTGCATGCGGCCAGCGTTGGCGAGACCAACTCGATCTTGCCGCTCGTTGAGCGACTGGTGGCGGACGGCCTGACCGTTCTCCTGACGACGGTGACCCGCACGTCGGCCGAGATTGCCGCGCAGCGGCTTCCCGCCGGGGCCTTGCACCAGTTTGCTCCCTTCGATGCGCCCCAACTGGTCGGCCGCTTCCTGGATCACTGGCGACCGGATCTGGCCCTCGTGGTGGAATCCGAACTCTGGCCGTCGACCTTTTCGCTGCTGGCGCTGCGCGGCGTGCCGCTGGTGATCGTCAACGGCCGCATGTCGGCCCGCTCCTTCAGCGGATGGCGCAAGGCCGGACGCGCGGCGCGGGCGCTGTTTTCCTGCGTTGACCTTTGCCTGGCGCAGAGCAACGCAGACGCCGCCCGCTACCGCAGCCTTGGCATTGGGCAGGTCCGCTCGCCCGGCAACCTGAAATATGATGCCGAGCCGCCTGCGGCCGATCCGGCGGCTCTGGCGGAGCTTGCAGCTAACCTGGCCGGACGTCCGGCCTGGCTTGCGGCCTCGACGCATCCGGGCGAAGACGAGATCGCGCTGAAGGCGCATGCCGAGTTGCAAGCGCACTATCCGGAGCTGATGCTGCTGCTCATGCCGCGCCATCCGGCCCGTGGCGATGAGGTCGCTTCGCTTCTCGCCAGCCGGTCCGAGCGTTTTGCCCGGCGCTCCGCCGAAGATTTGCCGCAGCCCGACCAGACTGTCTATCTGATGGACACGCTCGGCGAAATGGGCCTGGCGCTGCGCCTGGCCAATGTGGTGTTTCTCGGCGGTTCCTTTGTCCAGGTTGGCGGTCACAATCCGGTCGAGCCGGCGCAACTGGCCGTGCCCCTGGTGACCGGTCCGCATGTCGCCAATGCGCGGGCGATCTATCGGGACTTGTGGGAGAACAAGGCATCGATACGGGTTGGCGAGCCTGAGCGGCTGGCCGAGGCTGTCGGCACCCTGCTGGCCGATCCCGAGACAGCAAGGACAATGGCCGAACGGGCAAGGGCAGTTGCCGGTGAGGGAGCAGGGGCCTTGCAGCGGACATTGGACGCGCTTGCGCCCTTGCTTTACCCTTCCGGACCGGACGCGGCGCCCGGAGACACCACCGGACACAGGACCGGAGACAGCTGATGAAGACCCCGCCATCCTTCTGGTGGCAACCGGGCCTCAGCCCCAAGGCGCTCCTGCTCGCTCCGATTTCTCTCGTCTATGGTTTCATTGCGGCCCGGCGCATGCGGGCTGCGGCGGCCTACCAGAGCCGCCTTCCGGTCATCTGTATCGGAAATTTCACTGTCGGCGGCACCGGCAAGACGCCCTTTGCGCTGAAACTTGCCGATCTCCTGAAGGCGGCCGGTCACAGGCCGGTGTTCCTGCTGCGTGGCTATGGCGGCAGTGAACGGGGACCGGTGCAGGTCGATCCGTCACGGCACTCCAGCGCGCAGATCGGCGACGAGGCCTTCCTGCTGGCCGCTTCGGCCCCGACCATTGTGTCCGCCGACAGGGCTGCCGGGGCAAGGCTTGCCGAAACGCTCGATGCGGATCTGATCCTGATGGATGACGGGTTCCAGAACCCTGCGCTGGCCAAGGACCTGACACTGGCGCTGGTGGATGCGGCTGTCGGCGTTGGCAATGGCTTCGTCCTGCCCGCCGGCCCCTTGCGGGCGCCGCTTTCAGTGCAGGTTCGCCGGGCCGATGCGCTGGTTGTTGTGGGGGAGGGAGACAGGGCCGATGCGGTCATTCACCTCGCCGCGCGGCGGGCCTTGCCGGTGTTGCAGGCACGGATCGAGCCGCATCGGACGGAACGGTTTGCGGGGCTGCGGGTGTTCGCCTATGCCGGCATTGGCCGCCCGCAGAAGTTCTTTGACAGCCTGCGGGATATAGGCGCGGACGTCCGTGAAATGATGGCCTTTGCCGATCATCACAGTTTCACGCCGGCTGAGGCTCAGGATCTAATCACCCGGGCGGAGGCGGCGGATCTGCAACTGGTCACCACCTCGAAGGACATGGCCCGCATTGCCGCCAGCGAGGGCGAGATCTTTCACTGGCTGGCGCGGGAAAGCGATGTGCTGGATGTGTCCATGGAGATCGAGCCGGAGGATCGGCTGATGACCCTCATCACCGACGCCTTGCGCCGGCGGGCATTCCGGGCCTGAGACGGATCAGCCGGCCTTGCCTTCGAACTGCATGAAGCGGTTGTAGGCCGCTTCCGCGTCGACATAGGCTTCCTGGCGTTCGACGCTCCAGTATTTCAGTTCATCGAGCGGGATCGCCTGACCGGTGACGGCGCAGCGCACGAAGGTGCCCGGTGCTTCGACCTGGTAGTCGCCGTCAAGGTAACGGATGCGGGCCTCGCCCGGCACGCGCGGCGTTTCATAGCGGTTCATCGGCGTCTCTCGCAGTCTGACAGCATTTTCTTCGCCGGTTATGGGCGAGGCGCGGCTGATGGTCAATCGGCAGACCCTGCTGATTGGCGAAGAACGCAAATGGGCTGCGTCCGCCGCCGGGGGTGAAATCGCCGGCGAAGTGGTTATGTTAGGGCCACGATGCGCGGGAGTCGCCGCGCCAACCTGATTGACTGCCCTCTCGAAAGGCCACCGATGAGCGAGACCCTGTCCCCTGTGCCCGACCTTCTGGACGCCTCCGGCCTTGGCCTTGAAACCGCCCGCCGCCTCACCGCCGAGGCCCTGTCCGGCGCCGATGACGGGGAACTTTTCGTCGAGTACCGCCAGTCGGAAGGGCTGGTGTTTGATAACGGCCGCCTGAAGTCCGCCAGCTACGACACGGCGCAGGGCTTCGGCTTGCGGGCGGTTGTGGGCGAGGCAGCCGGATACGCCCACTCGGGCGATATCTCCGAGGCAGCGCTCAAGCGGGCTGCCGATGCGGTGGCAGCCGTGAAGTCCGGCCATGCGGGCAGCTATGCCGCGGCCCCTGCGCGCACCAACACGCGGCTCTATGCCGATCTCAATCCGCTCGCCAGCCCGAGCTTCGAGGACAAGGTGAAGCTGCTGCAGGAAATCGACGCCTATGCCCGGGCGCGTGACCCGCGCGTGCGGCAGGTCACGGCGTCGGTCGCCGGCTCCTGGCAGGTGGTCGACATCCTGCGCGCCGATGGCCACCGGGTGCGGGATATCCGCCCGATGGTGCGGCTGTCGATTTCCGTCGTTGCCGCCTCCGGCGACCGGATGGAAGCCGGGTCCTTCGGCTGCGGTGGCCGCGAGGGCTTTGCCCGCTTCATCACCCCGGAAACCTGGCAGGCCGGCGTGGACGAGGCGCTGCGTCAAGCTCTGGTGAACCTTGAGGCAGTTCCCGCTCCGGCTGGCACCTTTGATGTGGTGATGGGACCGGGCTGGCCCGGCATCCTGCTGCATGAGGCTGTCGGCCATGGCCTTGAAGGCGACTTCAACCGCAAGAAGACCTCGGCCTTCGCGGGGCTGATGGGCCAGCGCGTTGCCGCGCCGGGCGTCACCATCGTTGATGATGGCACCATCGCTGACCGGCGCGGCTCGCTGACGGTCGACGATGAAGGCACGCCGACCAATCGCACCACCCTGATCGAGGATGGCATCCTCGTCGGCTACATGCAGGACCGGCAGAACGCCCGCCTGATGGGCATGGCGCCCACCGGCAACGGCCGCCGCCAGTCCTATGCCCATATCCCCATGCCGCGCATGACCAATACGGTGATGCTGGGCGGCGACAAGGATCCGGCAGAAATCCTCGGCTCGGTCAAGAACGGCATCTTCGCCGTTTCCTTCGGCGGCGGGCAGGTCGACATCACCTCCGGCAAATTCGTCTTCTCCTGCACCGAAGCCTACCGTATCGAGGACGGCAAGATCGGTGCGCCGGTGAAAGGCGCGATGCTGATCGGCAATGGGCCGGACGCCCTGACCCGCGTCAGCATGATCGGCAACGACATGAAGCTCGATCCCGGTCTCGGCACCTGCGGCAAGCAGGGGCAGGGCGTGCCGGTCGGCGTCGGCCAGCCGTCGATGCGCATCAACGCCCTGACGGTTGGCGGAACGGCGGTCTGATCATGCCGCAGATCCGCGATGCCAAGGCCGTCACCTTCGTCGTCTTCGACATGGATGACGTGCTCTACGATTATGACCACGAGATCCGCATTGCCGCATTGGAGCGGCTGACGGGCCGGGGGCGGGAGACGTTCGAGCACGCCATCTGGTATTCGGGCTGGGAGGCATCTGCCCAAACTGGTGAACTGGCAACGCCGGAAGCTTATCTCGCCGGCTTTGCCGAGCAACTTGGATATCCGATCGACGCCGAAACCTGGATCGCAATCCGTGCCGCAATGATGCGGCCGCGGCCTGCCGTGCTGGCCTTGGCAAATGTCGCTGCAGAGCAGGCGGACGCGGCCTTGCTCTCCAACAACGGCATGATGCTGAAGCAGGCGCTGCCGGTCTGCGCCCCGGAGATGCTCGATATCTTTGGCGAGAAGGCGCATGTCTCGGCGGAGTTCGGTGCCCGCAAGCCGGATCCGGCTGTCTTCCTGCGCCTCTGCGAGCGGTACGGCCACGACCCGCGCCAGACTTTCTTCGTCGACGACATGCCGGAGAACATCGAAGGCGCCGAGGCCGCTGGCCTCATCGCCCACCTCTACGAGACCCCGGACGGCCTGCGCAAGGCCATGCGCGCGCTCGATTTCGAGGTGTGAGTCCGGCGCTGCCCGAGCTAGCGGCCTGCCACGAGCGCTGGCCAATCGGCTAGAAGCGCATCGCGCGTCCGCAGGCCCGTGGGTCCTTTGACCGGCCCGTCGTCCTGCGTCAGGCGGGCGAAGGCAAGCCTGCGCCCGTCCTTCTCGGCAAAGCCGACAAACCAGCCCCAGCCCCGGTTGCGGTCAAAGCTGCCATCGGCCTTGCGGGGAAAGGCGCTGCCGGTCTTGCCTGAGATCGTCCAACCGCCAGCGGCAAAGCGCTCCAGAAGGCCGATTGCGGCGATCATGGCCTCCGGTGCTACGGGCAGAGTGCCGCTTTGCAGGGCGCTGAGGAAGGCAATCTGTTCGTCCGGAGATATTTTCAGCGATGAGGCGATCCAGGCACGTTCAAGCCCGTTGTCCTTACCCGGATCACCTGAGAAATCGGCATTGCCATAGTGAAAGCGCTGGCCATAGTCCGTGAGTTGCCGGGTTCCGAGGCTGGCCGCAATCCGCTGCGAGTACCAGACAACGGAATGTTTCATCCAGCTGGTCGGCGTCGTCGGCTGCTTCCACAGTTTGCCACCCCAGTCCGGTTCACCTTTTCGCCACGACAGTTCGGGCAGAATGGCAGACTGAAGCAAGCCGGAATCAAACCCCATGACAGCGAGCGGGATCTTGAAAGTCGAGGCAGGCGTCACGCGGCCGCCGCAGTCGCCTTGACGCAGCAGGATCTGTGCGCTCGACACGTCGGCGATGACGGTGCAAATGGGTGCAGCCTGGGCGTGAAATGGTGTCAGGGCGGGCAGAATGGCCGTGAGAACAACAAGAAGGACCGGACGGAGCATGGCAGGATGAGTTCCGTTTTTGAAGGACAGACAGGGGCAAAGCGCCGTGTGATTGCGGCAGGGCCAAGGCGGAGGGAGATCGTCGTCACTGTTCTCTCTGTCGCGCTGGCCATTGCGGCGGTCGGGAGCGCGGGGGCAACTGATACAGGTGCTGCCGACTGGACGCTTGAGAAATGCCGACGCTACCGCGATGCTGCGCAGGAGGCCTTGCAGCGATTTGGCAGCATTGGCCTGTCGGACGAGTTCCTGTCCCGGCACCGGGCGTTTCTGGATCGTGATTGTGCTGATCCGCGTGACGTGTGCCCGCGCAGTCCGCAGGAACTGGCTTTCGCCGACCGGCTGATCATCCGGGCGATGAATGCGGGAACCGCAAGCACCTTCCCGCCCTTCGGTTGCCGAAACTGACCCTTACCAGAGGAACTTGCCCGCATGGCAACTGCATCCGTCCCGCCGCTCTTCACCGAGGCGATCATCTTTCTGGGCGCGACAGTCATCGCCGTGCCGCTGGCCAAGCGCTTCGGGCTCGGGTCGGTGGTCGGCTATCTGGCGGCAGGGCTGGCGATCGGTCCTTATGGGCTGAACGCCTTCGGTTCGGCGGGCAACATCCTGCCGGTGGCCGAACTCGGGGTCGTGCTGCTGCTGTTCGTCATCGGCCTTGAACTGGATGCGGCCCGGCTCTGGCGCATGCGGCGCGATATTCTAGGGCTCGGCGCGGCACAGGTGCTTTTGACCGGTGCCTGTCTCTTCGGCCTGTTGTGGCTCGCCGGAGCGGCCATGCCGGCTGCCCTCGTTGCCGGGCTTGGTCTTGCGCTGTCATCGACGGCCTTTGCCCTACAGATCCTGCAGGAGCGTGGGCAGCTTGCAGCGCCTTATGGCCAGCGCGCCTTTGCGATCCTGCTGTTCCAGGACATTGCCATCGTGCCGTTGCTGGCACTGGTTGCGATCCTGTCGCCTGTCACGGATGGCTCGGGCGGTGGGTCGGCGCTGACCGAGATTGCCGTAACGCTTCTCGCCGTTGTCGCAGTGATCGTCATCGGCCGGTATCTGGTGTCGCCGGTGTTCCTGTTCCTGGCCCGGACCAAGGCGCGCGAGGTGATGCTGGCTGCCGCCCTTCTGGTGGCGCTGGGCAGTGCCGGGGTGATGCATATGGTCGGGCTGTCCATGGCGCTGGGCGCATTCCTGGCCGGGGTTCTGCTTGCGGAATCCAGTTTCCGCCACACGCTCGAGGCGGATATCGAGCCGTTTCGCTCGCTTCTCATGGGACTGTTCTTTGTCGCGGTCGGCATGTCGCTGGACCTGGGGTTGATTGCGCGCCTGTGGTATCTGGTTGCCCTTGCGGTCCCGGTGCTGATGCTGGTCAAGGGCGGCCTGCTGTGGAGCCTCGCCCGTGGGTTCGGCTCGTCCAATGCCGATGCCCTGCGCATTGCCGTGACGCTGCCGCAGGGCGGCGAGTTTGCTTTCGTGCTGTTTGCCGCCGCCGTGTCGCAAGGCGTTCTGCCTGCCGAGACGGCGAATCTTCTGACCGCGACGGTGATCCTGTCGATGTTGTTCACGCCGCTTGCCTGCCTCGCGCTCGACTGGTTGGCCGCACGGTTGAAAGCCAGTGGCGCTGCCCATCCGGCTGTCGAGAGTTTCGAGGCGGCGACACCGGTGGTGCTGATCGTCGGCTTTGGCCGCTTCGGCCGCACGGTGGCGCAGGTGCTGACGTCGGAAGGACTGGAGATCACAGCCATTGACAACCATCCGGACCGGCTCGCCTATGCGCGCCAGCTCGGCTACCGGGTTTATTATGGCGATGCCACCCGTGCGGATGTGCTTGGCGCTGCCGGTGCCGCGGACGCCGCTCTCGTTGCGCTTTGCGTGGAGAACGAGGCAGTGATGGAGAAAGCCATCGCCGCCGTCCGCAGCCTCAACCCATCAGCCCGGCTCTACTGCCGCGCGACCAACCGCAGCCATGCCCTGGCGCTGACCCGGCTGGAGGTCGATTATCAGATCCGCGAGACCTTCGAATCGGGTCTGGCGTTCGGACGCGCCGCGCTCAGCGGGCTTGGTCTGGCGCCGGAGCGGCTGGCGCAGATCGAGGAAGATGTCCGCCGGCGCGATGCCGAGCGCATGACCCTGCAATTGGAACAGGGCGAGGCGGCGGGGAACGACCGGCTGCATGCGGTCACGCCACGCAGCCCGGCAAGACAGGCTGGTTCCGATCAGGAGCCCTGAAACGAAAGGCCCCGCCGGAGCGGGGCATCTGGGTGAAGGCAATATTCCGTTCAGATCTGGCTCCGTGTCACCCCGGCCGAGCAAAGCGAGAGCCGGGGCCTACTCGCTTGCAGAGCCTCCGCTTCTATGACCTGCGCAGAGATGGTAGGAGTGAGCAGTCCAGACGGGCGCGGGCGAACAAATAACCGCTCTGCAAACGAGTAGGCCCCGGGTCTCCGCTTCGCTACGCCCGGGGTGACGTCAGTTTGACTACAAAAACGAATCCCCGCCGGAGCGGGGCTTGAGGTCGAGACTTACGGCAGGGCGTCGAAGCCGGCCGAGAAGCCGTTCAGCGAAATCGGAATGCCGATGCCTTCTTCCGGCGTCTGGAAGATGATGAAGGTGGCCTGCTTGCCGCCCTTGAGCTTGCCGACCAGGTCATCCTGAAGGATGACCTCGGCGATGCAGCCGTTGGGCAGGCAGCGGACAAAGCCGGCCCGGCCGATATCAGCGTCATCGACACGCAGGCCAAGGCCGGACGGCAGCAGCACGCCGAGCGGTGCCAGAACGCGCAGGATTCGCGCCTGTTTGTCAGCGGTCTTCAGCACGATCACCGACAGACCGACATTCTCGCGGTCTTCAGCAGTCACGTTCTGAATGAGGGCACACTGTTCACTAGCGGCGCCTGGAGGCGTGTCGCAGCGCATCTGCCAGTCGCCGTGCACGGCCTTGACCTCGCCCTGGGCCAAGGCGGCCCCGGTGATGGTGAGGCCGGCAATGACCAGGCTCGCGATGCCGGAGGCCACGCCGAAAACGATCCGGGAAAGGGGGCGCGCAGGAGAGCTAGGCAAGGAGTGTCCTCCGGACATAAGGGTCAGGGCCGCAGCCCGAGCTCGAATCAGGATCAGAACTGACGCAAAGAATAGCCGCAGGCAGCCCGCCCGTTCCAGTCCACAATCCGCTTTCTCCCTGTCTTTCCCGGCAGGAATGTGACCTTCGCCGAAAAGTTTCGGCAAGACGCCGATCCGGCCTGCGGTCGTTGATCAGGATCAAGCGACGAATTTGACGAGGATCAATTCGAAGGATGGGGGCGGGTCGGGATGCAGGGCATAAACCCGTTGCAGGACAAGGATTCTTGTGGTTTCTGTGCGCTGCCCGCTGCTGCGGTGCCCACTGCGGCAGAACGTCGCTGTACGATGGGCCTCGTCGCGGTATATTCGGGTTTGTGCGTAAAATGCACGCAACAGGACGCGACAGACCAGCTCCCCTGTGGCGCATCGGCAGATGCAGCCGGGGGTCGAAGAGCTGCTTCGAGCGTCCATTTGCAGTTTTCCCCGGTTGCAGGTGGCCGGGAACGGAAATGAACCGGCAGCCTATGGCCGGTTCGGGAGTTTCGCGGTGGAGGCAGAGTTGGCCGCCAGCGCGTGGACGTGGTGAGAGAGCCGCCGCAGGCGGACTAGGGAAGGGAGCGCAGACGTGAAGGCAATCTTCAAGCGTCTCATGGCGGCCGCTGCAGGCGCCGCGGTTCTGGCCGGAACGGCCGGAACGGTCATGGCCCAGGATGCAGCCGGGGCCATGTCGCCCTGGCAGCTGGGGTTCCAGGCCTCGGCCTCCGAGGTGATGGATGACATCCACTGGTTCAACAACATGACGCTAGGCATCATCACCGTCATCACGCTGTTTGTGCTGGCGCTGCTGATCATTGTCATGGTGCGTTTCAACGCCCGCGCCAACCCGACGCCGTCGCGCACTTCGCACAACACGATGATCGAGGTGGTGTGGACCGTCGCGCCGATCCTGATCCTGGTCGTCATCGCCGTGCCGTCCTTCCGCCTGCTCTACAAGCAGCTTGAGATCCCGGCCTATGACATGACCATCAAGGCCACCGGTTACCAGTGGTACTGGGGATATGAGTACACCGACGAAGCCCTGGCTGGCATTTCCTTCGACAGCCTGATGCTGAAGGATGACGAGCGGGCTGCCGTGGCCGAGGCGCGCGGCGTTCCGCTCGCCGACGTGCCGCGCCTGCTGGCAACCGACTATGATGTCGTCGTGCCGGTCGGCAAGACGGTTCGCGTCCAGGTGACCGCCGCCGACGTGCTGCATGCCTTCGCCATGCCGGCGTTCGGCGTCAAGATCGACGCCGTCCCGGGCCGCCTGAACGAAACCTGGTTCAAGGCCGAGAAGACCGGCGTCTACTACGGCCAGTGTTCGGAACTTTGCGGCAAGGACCACGCCTTCATGCCGATCACCGTTCGCGTTGTGACCCAGGAGCAGTTCGATGCCTGGAGCGAAGCGGCCAAGTCGGATCTGGATGATGCCAACAAGGCGCTGATGGCCTCGCTCGCCGCCGAGCGCAAGGTGGCTGATGCCGCCCTGCCGGCGCAGGTGACCGCGCGCTGAGCTTGTGACGCTTGCTGTGGCCGGTGCGCCGGCCACAGGACTGGGAATTGGGGGCGATGCGCGCCAGTAGGGCGCCCGCCGGTTTTACATTACTCGAGGGAGCACGACCATGGCTGCGACCGCTGCACACGCCGCGCATGACCATCCGACCGGATGGCGCCGGTGGGTCTATTCGACCAACCACAAGGACATTGGCATCCTGTACCTGATCTTCGCGATCATTGCAGGCATCATCGGCGGCGCGCTCAGCGTCGGGATCCGCATGGAACTGCAAGAGCCAGGCATGCAGTACTTTGCCGATCCGCACTATTTCAACGTCTTCACGACGGCGCACGGCCTGATCATGATCTTCTTCATGGTGATGCCGGCCCTGATCGGCGGTTTCGCCAACTACTTTGTTCCGATCATGATCGGGGCGCCGGACATGGCGTTCCCGCGCATGAACAACATCTCCTTCTGGCTGCTGCCGCCGTCCTTCGCGCTGCTGCTGCTGTCGCTGTTCGTCGAAGGTCCCTCGGGCGCAACTGGCGTCGGTGGTGGCTGGACGATCTATCCGCCGCTGTCGACCTCGGGCCAGCCCGGCCCGGCCGTTGACCTTGCGATCCTGGCGCTGCACGTTTCAGGCGCGTCTTCGATCCTTGGCGCGATCAACTTCATCACCACCATCTTCAACATGCGCGCGCCTGGCATGACCATGCACAAGATGCCGCTGTTTGCCTGGTCGGTGCTGATCACCGCCTTCCTGCTGCTGCTGTCCCTGCCGGTTCTGGCTGGCGCCATCACCATGCTGCTGACCGACCGCAACTTTGGCACCACTTTCTTCGATCCGGCCGGCGGCGGTGACCCGATCCTGTACCAGCACCTGTTCTGGTTCTTCGGTCACCCGGAAGTGTACATCCTGATCCTGCCGGCCTTCGGCATCATCAGCCACATCATTTCCACGTTCTCGCGCAAGCCGATCTTCGGCTACCTCGGCATGGCCTATGCCATGGTCGCCATCGGCGTCGTCGGCTTCATCGTGTGGGCACACCACATGTACACAGTCGGCATGTCGGTCGAGACGCAGGCCTATTTCGTCGCCGCCACTATGGTGATCGCGGTTCCGACGGGCGTGAAGATCTTCTCGTGGATCGCCACCATGTGGGGCGGCTCGATCGAGTTCCGCACGCCGATGGTCTGGGCAATCGGCTTCATCTTCCTGTTCACCGTCGGTGGTGTGACGGGCGTGCAGCTGGCCAACGCTGGCCTCGACCGCGCGCTGCATGACACCTACTACGTGGTGGCGCACTTCCACTACGTGCTGTCGCTCGGTGCCGTGTTCGGCATCTTTGCGGGCTGGTACTACTGGTTCCCGAAGATGTTCGGCTACATGTACAACGAGACCATCGGCAAGCTGCACTTCTGGATCACCTTCATCGGCGTGAACCTGGTGTTCTTCCCGCAGCACTTCCTAGGTCTCAACGGCATGCCGCGTCGTTATGCCGATTACCCGGATGCGCTGGCCGGCTGGAACTATGTCTCCTCGATCGGGTCCTACATCTCGGCCTTCGCGGTCCTGGTGTTCCTCTATGGCATCGTCGAAGCCTTCGCCAAGAAGCGCGTTGCCGGCAACAACCCCTGGGGTGCCGGTGCGACGACGCTGGAATGGACGCTGACCTCGCCGCCGCCGTTCCACCAGTTCGAGACCCTGCCGCGCATCAAGTAAGCGGCCGGCGTTTCACAAGACCTGACCACCGCGCTGACCGCGCGGTGGTTCACAACAAGAGAGACGCCACCCGAAAGGGTCAGGCTGTCTCCGCCCCAGGGACCCGGACAAAGCCGGGAACACAGCATGAAGGGTAGGGCCTGATGTCGCTCGCCGAGCGCCCGGACACCATGATGAGCGACCCCGTCACCTGGGATGGTGGCATGGGGTCGGTCGGCGATTATCTCGCGCTGCTCAAGCCGCGGGTGATGTCGCTCGTCATCTTCACTGCCTTTGTCGGCATGATGCTGGCACCTGGAAGCATCCACCCGGTGCTGGCCGGTGTCGCGCTTCTGTGCATCGCCATCGGCGCGGGAGCGTCGGGTGCCCTCAACATGTGGTATGACGCCGACATCGACCGCTTGATGTCGCGCACTGCCAAGCGGCCGATCCCGGCTGGCAAGATCACGCCGAGCGAAGCGCTCGCCTTCGGCATGACCCTGTCCGTTGGCTCCGTTGTGCTTCTTGGCCTGCTGGTCAACTGGTTCGCAGGTGCATTCCTCGCCTTCACGATTTTCTTTTATGCCGTCGTCTACACGATGTGGCTGAAGCGCTCGACGCCGCAGAACATCGTCATCGGCGGCGCGGCCGGGGCGTTTCCGCCGATGATCGGCTGGGCTGCGGTCACGGGTGGGGTGAGCCTCGAGAGCTTCATCCTGTTCCTGATCATCTTCATGTGGACGCCGCCGCATTTCTGGGCCCTGGCCCTGTTCAAGAGCAGCGACTACCGCGCCGCCGGCGTGCCCATGATGCCGATCGTCGCCGGTGAAGATGCGACCCGGACCCAGATTCTGGCCTATTCGCTGGTGCTGGTTCCCATCGCCGTCAGCCCGTGGTTCTTCGGCTTTGCCGGTGTTACCTATGGCGTGGTCTCGGCCCTCCTGGGTGCCGGGTTCCTCGGCCTTGCGTGGCAGGTCTACCGCGTGCGGGACGGCGAGGCGGCGCGCAAGGCATCCGTGCGCCTGTTCAGTTACTCGATCCTGTATCTTTTCCTGCTCTTCGCCCTTCTGCTGGGCGAAAGCCTCGTAGCCCGGATGATCTGATGATGAATGAGGATGGCATCCGACTGACACCCGAGCAGAGGCGCCTGCGCAAGGCGCGGTCGATTGCGATTGCGCTGGCCCTGGCAGGCATGGTTGCCCTGATCTACTGGGTTACAATCGTTCGCCTCGGCGCCAATGTTCTCAATCGTCCGCTCTAGGAGACGTCCATGACCGACGAAAGCAAGGCAACTTCAGACAAGGACATGTCGCGCAGCAATCGCCGCGTCGCACTGATCTGCGGCGGCGTTTTCTTTGGCATGGTCGGCATGTCCTACGCGGCTGTGCCGCTGTACAACCTTTTTTGCCAGGTCACAGGGTTCGGCGGCACCACGCAGCGTGCCGAACAAGCCTCCGAAGAGATCATCGGACGCAAAATTACTGTCCGCTTCGACGGCAACGTGACCCCCGGCCTTGGCTGGGACTTCAACCCCGAGCACCGGTCGGTCACGCTGAAAATGGGTGAGACCGGACAGATCGCCTATGTTGCGACCAACACGGGCGCAGCGCCCTCCGTCGGGACGTCCGTGTTCAACGTGACGCCCTTCGAGGCCGGGGTGTATTTCAACAAGCTCGAATGCTTCTGCTTTACCGAACAGCCCCTGGCCGTCGGCGAAAGCGTGAACATGCCGGTTGTGTTCTTCGTGGACCCGGCGATGGACAAGGACCCCGAACTGCGGCACGTCCGCGAGATCACCCTGTCCTACACTTTCTACCCGGTGGACAAGCCGGTCAAACCGATCGCGGCAAAGTCGGAAGACAGCGCTACGGCAAACAGGCTCTGAGCGCAGGGCGGATCACCGCCGGCCTCTGATGCCCGCATATGATGACTGATATTGGAACTTTGGGGAGCACGCCCATGGCTGAGGCACATAGCAAGAACCACGATTACCACCTGGTTGATCCCAGTCCGTGGCCCTTCCTGGCATCGATCGGTGCCTTCCTGATGGCGATCGGTGGCATCGGCTTCATGCGCTATGCCGCAGGCAAGGACTTTGAGCTGTTCGGAGCCAACCTTGCCGGCTGGGGCATCTTTGCCGTCGGCCTCGTGATCGTGCTTTACGTGATGTTCGGCTGGTGGCGGGACACTATCAAGGAATCGCAGCAGGGCCATCACACCCGCGTGGTCAGCCTGCACCTGCGCTACGGCATGATCCTGTTCATTGCCTCGGAAGTGATGTTCTTCGTCGCCTGGTTCTGGGCATTCTTCGATGCGTCGCTGTTCACCAGCGAAGCGATCCAGTTCCAGCGCGTCGAAGCAACCGGCGGCGTCTGGCCGCCGCAGGGCATCGAAGTTTTCGATCCCTGGCACTTGCCGCTGCTCAATACCCTGATCCTTCTGACCTCGGGCACGACTGTCACCTGGGCGCATCACGCCCTGCTGCACAATGACCGCGAGGGCCTGAAGTGGGGTCTGATCCTGACTGTCGCGCTGGGTGTGATCTTCACGATCTGCCAGATCTATGAATACGATCATGCAGCCTTTGACTTCTCGGGCAACATCTATGGCGCCACCTTCTACATGGCGACCGGTTTCCACGGCTTCCACGTCTTCGTCGGCACCGTGTTCCTTCTCGTCTGCCTGATCCGCGCTCTGGCAGGTCAGATGACCCCGGAGAAGCACTTCGGCTTCGAGGCAGCTGCCTGGTACTGGCACTTCGTCGACGTGGTGTGGCTGTTCCTGTTTGCCACCATCTATATCTGGGGCAGCTGGGGCGTTGTGCCTCACTAAGTGAGGCGCCACCACCTGTTACACTGATAAGCCCGGTCCGGACATCTGGACCGGGCTTTGTCTTGGCAGCAAGGCTGCCACGGGAGGAAGAGATGCAGGACCAGGCGCATTTCCCGACGCAGGATCCGTTTCGCACCGGTCTTGCCGGATGCTGCCCGCGCTGTGGCCAGGGGCGCCTGTTCAAGGGCTTTCTGGCGACACGACCAGCCTGTAGCAATTGCGGCCTTGATTTCGAGTTTGCCGACAGTGGCGATGGCCCGGCGGTTTTCGTCATCATGCTGGTCGGCTTTGTTATCGTCGGCCTGGTGCTGTGGGTTGAACTGGCCTTCACGCCGCCGATCTGGCTGCATCTCGTTCTCTGGCTGCCACTGACAGTGATCCTGGCCCTGTCGATCCTGCGCCCCCTGAAGGGTCTGATGATTGCCCTGCAGTATCGCAACCGCGCCGCAGAAGGACGACTTGAGAGCGATGACTGATCCGCAGGATGTGCGCGACGGCGACAACAACCGCCCGGTCTGGCGGCGTTTGCTTGTGCCTGGGGTTTTAGCTGTCGTTGGCCTCGCCATCCTGTTGCGGCTGGGCTTCTGGCAGGTTGACCGGCTCGCCTGGAAAGAAGACTTGATCCGCCAGGTTGAACAGAGCCTGACGCTGCCGGCCTCGCCGGCACCCGCACCGTCTGACTGGGCGGCGACCACAGCGCCGGGCGCGGATTATCGCAAGGTGGAGATCCGGGGGCGCTTCCTGCCCGGAGAGGTTTACTACTACAACGCCCTGACCAGCCCGAAAGGCCCCTATGGCGGCCCCGGCTACTTTGTCCATGCGCCGCTGCAAACAGCGGAGGGCTGGGTGGTGATGGTCAATCGCGGCTTCGTTCCGGACCTGTATCTTGACCCGGCAAAACGCCCTGGCAGTGCCGCCCCAGAAGGGGAGATGACAGTCTCCGGCATTCTGCGCCAGGGCGAGGCGCCGAACGCGCTGACGCCCGCGCCTGATCTGTCCAAACGGATCTGGTTTGCCCGTGATCCGCAAGCCATGGCCAAGGGGCTCGAGGTATCAGCGGCCGTCGCCCCTTATGTCATCGATGCGGATGCTGCAATGACGCCGCCATCGGGCCTGCCGCAGGCTGGCGAAACCGTAGTCCGTTTCAAGAACGATCACCTCGGCTACGCCCTGACCTGGTTCGGCCTCGCCGCGACGCTGGCCGGCGTTTATCTCGCCTATGCCGTATCCGTCTTGCGAAGCGGAGGGAGCAAAAAGCCGGAGGCGTGAAGCCCCGGCCCCGATGGCCGACAAACTCTCCACGTCATCCCGGCCAAGCGAAGCGCTGAGCCGGGATCGGAGAGTCGAGGTCTTGATATTCCAAAGAGTTACATCTGAGAATGCTGGGCTCTCCGGTCCCGGGTCTTCGCTTCGCTGCGCCCGGGATGACGCGGGTGTGGTCGCTGCCAAAGCAAAAAGCCGGAGGCGTGAGCCCCCGGCTGATCGTGAATTCTAGAAGTGGTTGACGTCGGATCAAAGGGTCTCGAGCAGAGCGGCAGCGCCCGAGACGGTGGCCTGACCCGGAGCGTCCTCGACGTTCAGCTGGGTCACGACGCCGTCCTTGGCGATGAGGGCAAAGCGCTTCGAGCGGATGCCCATGCCGAAGCCGGTTGCATCGAGTTCCAGCCCGAGGGCCTTGACGAAGTCGGCACTGCCATCGGCCAGGAACACGATCTTGTCGCCAGCCCCTGTTGCCTTCTTCCAGGCATCCATGACGAACATGTCATTTACGGAGAGGACGGCGATGGTGTCGACACCCTTGGCCTTGAAGGCGTCGTGATGCTCGACGAAGCCCGGCAGGTGGTTCATGTGGCAGGTCGGGGTGAAAGCGCCCGGAACGCCGAACAGCACGACGGTCTTGCCTGCGAGAAGCTCGGCCGACTTCATTTCAACCGGGCCGTCAGCGCCGATGACCTTGAATACGCCGTCCGGCAAACGGTCGCCAATAGTGATGCTCATCGTGAAATCTCCGCGTCGGAAAACCTGTGCAGCCGCAGGACCATCGTCAGCCCGCCGCCCTCTTCGAGATAGAGTGCCGGAGCCGCCGCGTCGAGCCCTTGCTTAAGGTTTTATACGGATGCAGGAGCCCGGACGGCAGCCGGGTCAGCGCGGCCTTGCGGGATGGATTTCGGTGATTGCCCCTGTCGCGCGGTTGATGTCGAACCTCTGCTCGACGGCATGGCGTCCAGCAACAAGAACAAGCCGCAAGGGCAGCACGGCAAGGTCTTCGGGCAGGCCCCCGAGGGACAGCACCCAGTCGCCGGTCGCCTGCTTCCATTCCGGCTTGGTCCGCCGGGGCACGCCGAGAGACAGGTCCTGCGGGGCGGATGCGAAGATCTCGACGTCGTCAACATCCATGCCCGCCGGCACGGAGAGGCTGAGGTCCAGCTTTTCCTGCTTGCCATCCTTGCGCAGGAACAGGCGCGAGACGACCGCATCCGTGGCCTGCGCCGGCATTGGAACGTCGGCCCTTGCCCGGGCGATGGCCCGGTGACTGGTCCGGTCCTCGGCTTCCGTGGGATCCAGCGTCAACGACAGCCGCGCTGAGGCCGGTACACAGACGTCCTTGCAGTTGCCAAAAGCCAGATCGATCTCGAGTTGCACAGGGTCTTCCGGTCGTTCCGGACGCAGCGCTAGCGGCAGGACGATGCCGTTTTTGTAGACATTGGAAACGCTGAAGCCGTCGTCATACCTCTCCGGATAGGGGAACTGCAGCCGGGCGTCAGCGAGATTGCCGGAGGGCGCCAAGTCGACCTGCGGCGGAATGCCGGCTTCCCCGGCATTTTCCCAATAGGTGTGCCAGCCCGGATCGAGCACGAATTCGATGCCGGCGTCATAGCGGCCATCCGTGAGGGGACCGCTGGAGATCAGACGGACTGCGCCGCCCTCAAACCGCGACCAGCCGGATGTACCGCTGATTGCAGTGGGTGCAAACAGGATGAGCTGCGCCAGCGCAAGGGCCAGCACCGGTAAGGTCGGGAACGGAGGGAGGTGGAAGCGGTGCGATGTCTGCATGGGGATGCAATAGCTGATTTTCGCCGCCAAGTCGTGTTTCCGGTTGTCACGAACGGGTCATAAACACGTGAGCCCCGCACAAAGCCTGCCGCACCTGCGAACAATCCGTTAACAAAGTGAAATTCTGCGTCTAAGCTCTGATTCCGTATAACGGCCTCATGAGGAGATGATGGCTCAAAGGCTACAAGAGGAGTGGCTGGACGGCAAATTCCTCATCGCCATGCCCAACATGGCCGATGGTCGCTTTGCCCACTCGGTGATTTATGTCTGCGCGCATTCGTCGGAAGGGGCAATGGGGCTTGTGCTCAACCAGCCCTCGCCGCATCTGTCGATCGCGGATCTGCTGCTGCAACTCAGCATTGTGCGGGAGGCGGAGGCGATCAACCTGTCGCCCCGGCTGCGGCGCATGAATGTCCA
Source organism: Pannonibacter sp. (assembly GCF_051860505.1). Taxonomy (NCBI): domain Bacteria; kingdom Pseudomonadati; phylum Pseudomonadota; class Alphaproteobacteria; order Hyphomicrobiales; family Stappiaceae; genus Pannonibacter; species Pannonibacter sp. The sequence continues at coordinate 188,019 of NZ_JBHYDX010000003.1, forward strand.
TCGCGGCGGACCCGTCGAGACGGAGCGTGGCTTTGTGTTGCATTCGGATGATTTCCTGATCGAAAGCGCGACGTTGCCCATTCACGACGGCATCTGCCTGACGGCGACGCTGGAGATTCTGCGCGCAATTGCCGAGGATCGAGGTCCGTCGCGGGCAATGCTGGCCCTCGGCTATGCCGGCTGGGCACCCGGCCAGTTGGAGCATGAAATCCAGGCCAATGGCTGGCTGACCGGTCCAGCAGATGCAGAACTGATTTTCGACCCCGACCAGACAGCCAAGTGGGAACGGGCGCTGTGGCGGATCGGTGTCGATCCGGCGATGCTCTCGACCGACGCCGGCCACGCCTGACGGGCCATGCCAGCGGCATTCGCAACAAATGCCGTTTGCGCCGACTTGCGATCTATTTTAAGGGTCGCTTCCATGGAATAGTCTCGTCTCCGGCAAGGCAAACCTGGCTGGAGGAGGAGGTCGACAGGCATATGCCTTGAACGGCAGACGCCTCGAAAGGCAGATGACAAGGAATCCGACCCGGTGAAATACATCAGTACGCGTGGCGAAGCACCCGTTCTCGATTTCCAGGATGTGCTCCTGCAGGGCCTGGCCCGGGATGGCGGGCTGTATCTGCCACAGACATGGCCGACCTTTGACGCTGCCACCATCGCCGGTTTCGCCGGCAGGCCCTATGCCGATGTCGCCCTTGCCGTGATCCGTCCCTTCGTCGGAACCTCCATCAAGGAGGCCGACCTGAAGCGGATGATCGACGAAGCATACGCCAGCTTCCGTCACAGCGCCGTGACACCGCTGATCCAGATCGCGCCGAACCGCTTTGTGCTTGAACTGTTCCACGGCCCGACGCTGGCATTCAAGGACGTGGCGATGCAGCTGCTCGGGCGGCTGATGGACCATGTGCTCGCCGAGCGCGGTCAGCGCGCCACCATCGTCGGCGCCACTTCCGGCGACACCGGCGGCGCAGCAATCGAGGCCTTCCGGGGCCGCGAGCGGACCGATGTGTTCATTCTATTTCCGGAGGGCCGCGTCTCTGACGTGCAGCGCCGCCAGATGACGACGCCGACGGAAGCGAATGTGCATGCGCTGGCCATCAAGGGCAATTTTGATGATTGCCAGGCGCTGGTGAAAAGCATGTTCAACCATTTCGCGTTCCGCGACCGGGTTGGCCTGTCGGGCGTCAACTCGATCAATTGGGCCCGCATCCTCGCCCAGATCGTCTATTACTTCGTCGCAGCGACCGCGCTTGGCGGCCCGGCCCGGCCGGTGTCCTTCACGGTGCCGACCGGCAACTTCGGTGATATCTTCGCCGCCTATGCCGCCATGCGCATGGGGCTTCCGGTTGGCAAGCTTGTGATCGCCACCAACGTTAATGACATCCTGGTCCGCACCCTGGAAACCGGGCGCTATGAAACCCGCGGCGTCAATGCCACCATCTCGCCATCCATGGATATTCAGGTCTCGTCCAACTTCGAGCGGCTGTTGGCCGAAGTGCATGGCCGTGATGGTGCTGCCGTGCGCGCCATGATGGCCTCGCTTGGCCAGTCCGGCAGCTTCTCCATCGCGCCCGGTCCGCTCGCCGAGATGCTGCAGACCTTCGCTGGTGGACGCTGCAACGAGGCTGAGACCGCCGCGACCATTGCTGGAACGCTGAAAGACACCGGATATCTGCTCGATCCGCACACCGCCATCGGCGCGCATGTCGCCAAGGCGTTCGACGAGCCGGGCATGCCGATGGTGGTGCTGGGCACGGCACATCCGGCCAAGTTCCCGGTTGCAGTGAAAGCGGCAACGGGCATTCATCCGGCCCTGCCGGATATGCTGCAGCCGATGATGAGCGCGCCGGAGCGGCAGACCGTTCTGGCTGCGGATCTGGGGGAACTGGAACGGCATATCGAGGCCAATGCCCGGGCTGTGAAGAGCCTGGCGTGACAGCCACGGGGTGACCTGGCAACGGTGTCACTCACGATCGGACCATCTGGCCCCCTGAGCCGGTAGGGAACGAGACCCGCATCTGTCTTGCAAGGGGCGGGCAAATGAGAACGAGAAGACGAGGGCGGAGGCGGACCGGTGCCGTGTGGATCGGTCTGATACCTCCGTTGCCTCGCCGGGAGGACGCGCATGGATGTACAGATTACCCGGCTGGACAATGGCCTGACCGTCATCACCGACCGGATGCCGCACCTGCGCACGGCCGCACTCGGCGTCTGGGTGCGCACCGGATCACGCGCCGAGACCGCCGAGCAGAATGGCATCACCCATCTTCTGGAACACATGGCCTTCAAGGGCACCAAGACCCGCACCGCGCGCTCCATTGCCGAGGAGATCGAGGCCGTTGGCGGGGAACTGAATGCGGCGACCAGCGTCGAGCACACCAATTACTACGCCCGCGTGCTGGCCGAGGACGTCCCGCTTGCCGTCGACCTTCTCGCCGACATCCTGCAGAACTCCGCCTTCGATCCGGAGGAACTGACCCGCGAACAGCACGTCATCCTGCAGGAGATCGGCGCGGCGCAGGACAGTCCCGACGATCAGGCCTTTGATCTGTTCCAGTCCACAGCCTGGCCGGCGCAGCCGATGGGCCGGGCTATTCTCGGCACCCCGGAAAGCGTCACCAGCTTCTCCCGCGATGCGCTCGAGGCTTATCTGGCAGAACGCTACCGGGGTCCGGACATGGTGCTGGCCGCAGCCGGTGCCGTGGATCACGAGGACCTGGTGCGCCGCGCCAATGACCAGTTCGGGGCCCTCGGCTCCGCACCGGCGCGCGAGGTCGAGCCTGCAGTCTATCACGGCGGTGAGGGCCGGGTGGTCAAGGACCTGATGGAAGCCCAGATTCTCATCGGCTTCCAGGGCCAGCCCTACAAGTCGAAGGACTATTACGCCGCGCAGATCCTGGCTTCCGTGCTGGGTGGGGGCATGTCGTCGCGCCTGTTCCAGGAAGTGCGGGAAAGCCGTGGCCTGTGCTATGCCATCTACGCTTTTCACTGGGCATTCCATGACACTGGCCTGTTTGGCGTGCATGCCGCGACCGGCGAGGATGACATTGCCGAACTGATGCCGGTCCTGATCGGCGAGCTGGAACGGGCTTGCGCGGACATTTCGGAGGCGGAAGTTGCCCGTGCCCGGGCCCAGATCCGTGCCGGCCTGATGATGGCGCTGGAAAGCCCCGCTGCCCGCGCCGGCCAGATCGCGCGCCAGATGCTGATCCACGGCCGCACCCTGAGCCTGGAAGAAATCACCGCCCGCATCGAGGCGGTGACGGCGGAAAGTGTTCGCGAGGTGGCGCTGAAGACCTTCATCAACACCGCGCCGACACTGACCTCGCTGGGTCCGGTTGGCTCGATGCTGACCCTCGATCAGGTGACGGAGCGGCTGGGCAAGCCGGTTCGCCACCTCGCCTCGGCCTGACCGCGGCGGAGCCCGAGCCATGGCCCTGCTTCGCTCCTTCGGGGTTTCGGAAGCCGAGCCGCTGCTGCAGGGCGAGAGGGTGTACCTGCGTCCACCGGTGATGGCCGACTATCGGCAATGGGCGGAACTGCGCGAGGAGAGCCGGGGGTTCCTGACGCCCTGGGAGCCGGTCTGGCCGGTCGATGACCTGACCCGCTCGGCCTTCCGCCGCCGGTTGCGGCGCTATGCCGGGGAGCGGCGGGAAGGGCGCAGTTACCCGTTTTTCCTGTTTTCCGTTGGCGATGACCAGTTGCTTGGCGGGGCGACCCTGTCCAACATCCGTCGCGGTGTGTCGCAGGCCTGCTCGCTGGGCTACTGGATGGGAGCGCCCTTCGCTGGAAAAGGCAACATGACCCAGGGTGTTGCCTTGATCATGCCATTCTGTTTTGACGTGTTGCAGCTTCACCGGATCGAGGCCGCCTGCCTTCCCTCGAACGAGCCGTCCATCCGCATCCTGCGCCGGAACGGGTTCGTCCAGGAAGGCTATGCACGCCGCTATCTTCACATCAATGGACAGTGGCAGGACCACCTGCTGTTCGCCCGGCTTGCCGATGACCCGCTGGTTACCGGTGCGTTCTCCCCACAATGGACCGGCAGCGTCATGAAAGACCCCTTGTGACATGGGTGGCAACCCGGTACTTCTTCCGCCCATGCTTGGTATTGTTTCCGGGCCGGCAAGTCATGTGCTTCGCCGCGCCGCCGTGTTCCTGGTGCTTGTGCTTGCGCTCCTTGTTGCCGGGCGTGCCCATGCGCTCGAGCCGATCCCGGTGCCGCTCGATGTCGAGGCGCTGGAACTGACTGGCGCCATTGACCTTTATCGTGGCTCTGGCCCGCGCCTGCAGGTATCGACCGCCCCTGGGCCAGACGGCATCGTTCGGCGGATCGAAGTGGTCTCCCGCGACGGCATCAACAGCGACTGGGCTGTTTTCGCGCTCACCAACACCTCCGACGAGCAGATTGACCGGCTGATCGTGGCGCCGTTCTACCAGCTGGTTGGCTCGCGCATGTTCTGGCCGGATCTTGGCAAGTCCCGGGTCGCCTCGATCACCCCCAGCCAGGGCATTGCCCCGGAGCGGCAGAAGAGCCTTGAGGCTGACGTCTTCCTGGTGACGCTCGACCCCGGGGCTATCGTGACTTTCGTTGTCGAGATGCGGACCCCTGAGTTGCCGCAGATCCGCCTGTGGGAGCCGGATGCCTACAAGGAAACGGTCAACGCCTATACGCTTTATCGCGGCATCATTCTCGGCATCTCCGGCCTGCTGGCGCTGTTCCTGACCATTCTTTTCGTGGTCAAGGGCACCGTGATGTTCCCGGCGACTGCGGCGCTTGCCTGGGCGGTGCTTGCCTATCTTTGCATCGATTTCGGCTTCTGGAGCCGGGTGTTCAATCTCACGCAAGGGGATGACCAGCTTTATCGCGCTTCGGCCGAAGTGATGCTTGCCGCCAGCCTGATCATCTTCCTCTATGCCTATCTCAACCTGAACCGCTGGCACATCCGCTATTCGCACATGGCGCTTGGGACGCTGACCCTGTTGCTGGGTCTCCTGGGCGTCGCGGTCTGGGATCCCTCGATTGCTGCCGGCATCGCCCGCCTGGCGCTCGGGATGATCGGCATTATCGGTTTTGCCACCGTGCTGGTGCTGGCGTTGCAGGGCTATGACCGCGCGATCATGCTGATCCCGACCTGGTTCCTGCTGATCGTCTGGCTGGTCGGCTCTGCCATGACCGTAACCGGTGTCATCGCCAATGACATCGTCCAGCCGGCGCTTGGCGGTGGCCTGGTGCTGGTGGTGCTCTTGATCGGCTTCACGGTGATGCAGCATGCCTTTGCCGGAGGCGCCATCGTGCAAGGGTTGATTTCCGACGTGGAGCGGCGGGCGCTGGCGCTGACCGGGGCGGGCGATATCATCTGGGACTGGGACATTGACCGTGACCGGATCTACACCGGACATGAGGTTGAAGATCTTCTTGGCCTGCGTCATGGCACGCTGGACGGCCCTGCACGTGACTGGCTCGATGTGCTGCATCCGCAAGACCGCGACCGCTTCCGTGCCACGCTGGATGCGGTGATCGACCAGCGCCGCGGCAAGGTGCAGCAGGACTTCCGCCTGCGCTCCGAGGATGGCCATTTCCGCTGGTTCCGCCTGCGCGCCCGGCCGATCCTGGGCTCTGATGCCGAAGTCATCCGCTGCGTTGGCACGCTGCTCGACATCACGGAGCAGAAGACCGCCGAAGAGCGCCTGCTGCATGACGCCGTGCATGACAACCTGACCGGGCTCGCCAACCGCGAACTGTTCATGGACCGCCTGAACGCTGCCCTGGCCCGTGCCCGGGCCGATGGCGCGATCAAACCTTCGGTGCTCATCCTCAATCTCGACCGCTTCAAGCAGATCAATGATGGCATCGGCCTGTCGGCCGGGGACTCGATTCTCTTGACCGTCGCCCGGCGGCTTGATCGCCTGATCCAGCCGCAGGATGCGCTCGCCCGCCTCACCGGCGACCAGTACGGCCTGATCCTTCTGTCGGAACAGGAAGCCGACCGCATTGCCCAGGTGGCCGACGCACTGCGCAAGGCTGTGCGCGCGCCGATCACCTATGGCGACCGCGAGGTTTTCCTCACCTGTTCGATCGGGTTTGCCCTGCATGATGGCGGCAAGCAAACTTCAGAAGAGCTGGTCACGGATGCCGAGATCGCGCTGAACCATGCAAAGCGGCTTGGCGGTGACCGGCAGGAAGTGTTCCGCCCGATCCTGCGCCCGCTTGGCCGCAATGTCATCGACCTGGAAGGCGATCTGCGCAAGGCGATCAAGGACGGGGAACTGGGCGTCTTCTACCAGCCGATCGTGCGCCTGTCGGACCAATCCGTTGCCGGCTTCGAGGTGCTTTCGCGCTGGAAACACCCCAAGCGCGGACAGATTTCGCCGAGCGAATTCATTCCGATTGCCGAGCAGTCGGGCCTGATCAACGAACTGGGCCTTTATGTCCTGACCAAGAGCGCGCGCCAGCTGGCCGAGTGGCAGGACAAGATCCGCACGCCGGTGCCGCTGTTCGTCTCGGTCAACATCTCCTCGCGCCAGTTGTTGCGGCACGACCTCATCAACGAGGTCAAGGCGATCCTGTCACGCAGCCATATTGCACCGGGAACCTTGAAGCTGGAACTGACCGAGTCCATCGTCATGGCCAATCCGGAATATTCGGCCAAGGTTCTGGAGCGTCTGCGGGCACTTGGAGCCGGTCTGTCGCTGGACGATTTCGGCACCGGCTATTCCTCGCTGAGTTATCTGCAGCGCTTCCCCTTCGACACGATCAAGATCGACCAGTCCTTCGTGCGTCCGAATGGCAGGGCGGCACGGCCGGTGATCCTGCGGTCCATCGTTGCTCTTGGCCACGACCTCGGCATGGCCGTGGTGGCCGAAGGTGCCGAGGGCGAGTCCGACGCGCTGGAACTGCTGCAGCTGGGCTGTGAATACGCGCAAGGCTATTTCTTCGGCGAGGCGATGTCGGCCGAGGAAGCGACCGCCTATATCCGCAAGGCCTATGACGCCCAGCCGGCGTGAGACTGCAGGCCCCCGCGAGCGCGGCGGGCCAGCTCACCCAGCCAGTCAGCCATGACATGCGGCCGCCGCCAAATCCTCCTCGGTCATCCCCGCCTTGTGCGGGGATCCATTTGGCGCCTTGCTCTGCAGGCGCGCTACCTTAGGGGCATCGGCTTTTTGGATCCCCGCACAAGGCGGGGATGACCTCCATGGTTGAGGTTTCCCGCGATCTGCACCGCCAGTGCGATGCCATGCAACCTGGCTTCGCGCCGGCTCAGGGAACGATGATGGAGACTGGCAGCGGGGCTGGCTCGATGGTCAGCGGCGTGACGCCGAACGGATCGCCATCCACTTGCGCCGGCACGCGGCGGGCGGCGGAAATGCTGATGCGTTCGGCGCGCATAATCTTGACGCCCTGAGCCTTGTCGAGCCGCCCCATCATCAGCGCCAGCCCGTAACGGAGCGCCGAAAGCGCGTTGTCTTCGGCAAGCGTCACCAGATGCAATCCGGGCTCGGTCACGGAGGCTTCGCGGCAGACTACAAACGGGCCGCCATAGCAGCGGCTCTTGGTGGCAATGGCCAGCCGGCAGGTCAGGATCGCCCCGTCGGCCTCGACGGTGAGGTCCTGGCCTTGTCGCGACAAGGCGACTTCCACCCCGATCAGTCCATAGGCCAGCTTGCCGAGGCGCCGCTTGAGAGACAGCGGTACAGCATGCACCACTTCCGCATCAAAGCCGGCCGATGCCATCAGCACAAACGGTCGCCCATTGGCGAGACCGTAGTGCAGAGGCACGCATCGCCGCCGGGCGATCATGTCCGCGATAGCCTTTGCCTTGCGCGGCAGGCCTAGTTCGGCCGCAAGCACATTGGCCGTGCCGGAGGGGATCACGGCGAGGGCAGGGGGATTGGAATTCTGCTGGAAGCCGGTGATGGCCTCATTGACCGAGCCGTCGCCGCCGGCAACCGCAAGCACGCCAATGGCAAGGCCGGGGTTGGCGGCGATCTCACCGATCTCGCCGGCGCGCTTTGTCAGGTGCAGCGAAACAGCATGGCCGCTGTCGGTCAGGCCCTTGCAGATGGCCTCCAGCCGTGCCGGGCGATAGCTGCCGGAGGTCGGATTGGCGAGGATCAGGACGGAGCGGGCTGCCTCGGGCACAAGCGAGAGGGTGTGCCCCGGGGAAGGGCCGGCTGCCGCAGGCTCTTTGCGCAGGGCCATCATGCGCCGGTCTCCGCCGCGCCTCCACGGCCCCGCTGAAAGGGTTTCATGCCAAGCCGGGCAAGCTCGTCAGCGCGTTCGTTCTCCGGGTGGCCGGCATGCCCTTTCACCCAGTGCCAGGCGATTTCATGCCGACGCTGCGCCTCGTCCAGTGCCTGCCACAGTTCGGCGTTCTTCACCGGCTTCTTGTCTGCCGTGCGCCAGTTGTTGCGCTTCCAGTTGAACAGCCACTTGGTGATGCCATCGCGCACATAGACGCTGTCGGTGTAGAGATCCACCGTGCAGGGCCGTTTCAGCGCATTCAGCGCTTCGATGGCGGCCATCAGTTCCATGCGGTTGTTGGTGGTGTCGGCGGCGCCGCCATTCAGTTCGCGCTCATGCGGCCCGAAGCGCAGGATCGCACCCCAGCCACCGGGGCCGGGATTTCCCGAGCAGGCACCATCCGTGTAGATCACCACGCGCTCGCCATCGGTCTCGCTCATGCGCTCAGACCATAGTCGCGGCCAGACCGGGCGCTGCGGTGGAAGCGGAGCTTCTTGAGATATTCCATTGGATCCTTGGGCGTCACCAGCGCACCGGGGGGCACGCGCAGCCAGTCATACAGCCGGGTCAAGAGGAAGCGCAGGGCCGCGCCGCGCGCGAGCAGCGGCAAGGCAGCGAACTCGTCCGCCGTAAACGGCCGGATCTTGCGATAGGCGTTGAGAAGCGCCCGGGCCTTGGTGACGTTGAACGAGCCATCGGCCTCGAAGCACCAGGCATTGATGCAGATCACCACGTCATAGGCGAAGGCATCGGTGCAGGCAAAATAGAAGTCGATCAGACCCGACAGCTCGTTGCCGAGGAAGAACACATTGTCGGGGAACAGGTCGGCATGGATGACCCCTGAGGGCAGTCCCTTCGGCCAGTTGCCTTCCAGGAACGCCAGCTCGTCGGCAAGCTCCTGTGCAAGGCCGGGCGACACCGTGTCAGCCTCGGCTTCGCAGCCTTCATAGAGCGGCCGCCAGCCGGTCACGTCGAGCGCGTTGCGGCGCGTCATGGCAAAGTCGCTGCCGGCAAGATGCAGCTGCGCCAGCGCCTCGCCGAGCGCGGCGCAATGTTCCAGCCGTGGCCGGCGCACCCACATGCCATCCAGGAAGGTGACCATGGCGGCCGGGCGCCCGGCCAGCGAGCCGAGCATGGCGCCGTCCTCGGTTTCCAGCGGCTGCGGGCAGTTGATGCCCTTCATCGCCAGATGCTGCATGAGACCGATGAAGAACGGCAGGTCGTCCGGATTTACCCGCTTTTCATAGAGCGTCAGGATGAAGTGCCCGGCCTCGGTGTGAACGAGGAAATTGGAGTTCTCCACGCCCTCGGCAATGCCCTTGAACGACAGGAGACGGCCAATGCCGTATCGGGCGACAAAGGCGGCAAGGTCTTCGTCGGCAACTTCGGTATAGACGGCCATGTCGGGCTACTCGGCGGCGCTGGCGCTTGCGGCGTCCGCCAGGGGGCGAAGCTCGCGCGGCAGGTTGAAGGCGATGGTTTCTTCCGCAGTCCGGACTTCTTCCACCGAAACGGTGAAGCGTTCGGCAAAGGCGGCGATGATTTCTTCGACCAGGGTTTCCGGCGCGGATGCGCCAGCCGTCAGTCCCAGGCTGGTGATGCCGGCAAAGTCGTCCCAGTTCAGCTCAGAGGCGCGCTGCACTAGCACCGAGGTGCGGCAACCAGCGCGTTCGGCCACTTCCCGCAGCCGCTGCGAGTTGGATGAATTGGGCGCACCAACGACGATCATCGCGTCCACCTGCGGCGCGACCACTTTCACCGCATCCTGGCGATTGGTGGTGGCGTAGCAGATATCTTCCTTGTGCGGGGCAACGATATCGGGGAAGCGCTCTTTCAGCACCTCGACAATGCCCTTGGTGTCGTCGACCGACAGGGTGGTCTGGGTGATGAAGGCGAGCGGCATTCCGGTGCGCGGCTGATAGGCGTGGGCATCAGCCTCGGTCTCGATCAGTGACACGGTGCCGGCCGGAAGCTGGCCCATGGTACCGATCACTTCTGGATGGCCGGCGTGGCCGATCAGCAGGATCTCGCGGTCGCGGCGGAAATGGATCTCGGCTTCCTTGTGCACCTTGGACACGAGCGGGCAGGTGGCATCAAGGTAGAACATGTTGCGCCCGCGCGCGTCTTCGGGCACGGACTTCGGCACGCCATGGGCGGAGAAGATCACCGGGCGCTCGCGATCCTCTACCGGGATCTCGTCCAGTTCCTCGACAAACACGGCGCCCTTGGCCTTGAGACCATCGACGACAAAACGATTGTGCACGATCTCGTGGCGCACATAGACCGGACGGCCAAACCTGGCGAGGGCCAGTTCGACAATCTGGATGGCGCGATCAACGCCTGCGCAAAAGCCGCGCGGCGCACACAATTTGATTGCCAGAGCCGGATGGGCTCCCGCTGGCTCGGTCATGTCGGATCCTTGAGCATGGCTCATGGCGGCAATAGAGGGATGCACCCCGTGCCTGTCAAGTGAAATGGCCTGCAAGGTAAACTCCGTTGCCGGTCGTCCCGGCCAACGCTCGCCAAGCTCCGGACGACCTGATATAGACACAGGCCGATTTGATCGTGAACGAGTGGACAATCGCATGTTAAACGCCAGGTGCCCCGCCGTCCGTCTGTCCCTGTCCCGCGCGGCGTTTGCCCTTGGTCTGGCCGGTCTTGTTGCCGGCTGCGGCCTGACCGGCGATGACACGAGTTCGGCAACGCCCAGCTCAGGAACGGGGGGCATGGTGCCCAGCATCGTCACCTCCGGCCAGGGGCCGATCCAGGTCGATCCGCGCACTTTCGAGAAGCAGCCGAACTGCCCGCGCCTCGAACTGCGCTCCGAAACGTTCCTGATCATGAAATACGAGAGGGGCAAGCAGGACGATCCGCGCCATCTTCTCTACCAGGCCAGCATCGAGAACTGGGCCCGCGAATGCATCCGCGTCGGCGATCAGGTGCAGGTCAAGATCGGCTTGTCGGGCCGCGTCACTCCGGGGCCGGTCTGGCCGGGTGGCGAGATCGTGCTGCCGGTGCGGGTGTCACTGATTGCGGGGAGCGCGGAAGAAGCACCGCTGAAGTCGCAGGTGTTCTCCATCCCCGTCACCGTCGGTTCTGGCGCTCCGGCCGAAATATGGACGCTGGTCGATGAGTCCTTCACTGCCGGCTCAGAGGGCAGCCAGCGGCTGATCTTCGGCTTTGACGAAGGTCCCCAGAAGCCGGCCAAGCGCCGCTGAACCCGCACGACGCCGCCGTTTTCCGGCAAAGAATCCTTGCACGGCGGCGCGTATTGACAATCGCAGGGCGGAATCAGACAATCCGCGCGCCGGCTCGGGTCGTGACGAGTCGGTGAGGGGCATCTTTTGCCCTTGAAAAAGCGACAGCGGGAGAGGCTGGACGAGGGGGCATTGCCAGGCATGGCAGAGCTCGCGGGCGCCAGCGCCGAAGGAGCAACCGCCCCGGAAACTCTCAGGCAAAAGGACCGCTTCGCTTCGACGCTCTGGAAAGCAGTGCGCAGGCCCATGCCCGCGTGCTCACCGAAGGAGTAACCGGTGCTGCGCAGGAACTAGACCTGCGCGATTGCCGGGAAATCTCTCAGGTACTCGGACAGAGGGGGTGGTGGATGGGTCGCTTGCGGTCCGTTCCGGCACCCTTGCGACGAGGACCTTTGATGGGCACGACCGATTCTCACGCCGCCGACGCGGCGGATCTCAAGCGCACTCCCCTTTACGACTTGCACGTCGAGCTTGGCGCCCGCATGGTGCCCTTCGCCGGCTACGACATGCCTGTGCAATACCCCACCGGCATCATGACCGAGCACCAGCACACCCGTGCGGCGGCCGGTCTGTTTGACGTGTCGCACATGGGCCAGGCCTGGCTCATCGGTCCCGATCACGAGACAACCGCCCGCGCGCTGGAAGCCCTGGTGCCGTCGAATATGGTCGAACTCGGCCGCGGCAAGCAGCGCTACACGGTCCTCCTCAACGCCGAAGGCGGCATTGTCGATGACCTGATGGTCACGCGCCCGGTTGCCGACGCGCAGGACGGCCGCCTGTTCCTCGTCGTCAATGCCTCGCGCAAGGACGTGGACTACCCGCTGATCCGTGCCGCTCTGCCGGCCAATGTCCGTCTTGAGCTGATCGAGGACCGTGCGCTGATCGCGGTGCAGGGTCCGCAGGCGGTCGCAGCCGTCGCAGCCCATGCGCCGAAGGCCGCCGAGCTTGCCTTCATGAGCGCCGACTGGATGGAATTCGACGGCATCACCTGCCACGTCTCCCGCTCCGGCTACACCGGCGAGGACGGCGTGGAAATGTCCGTTCCCGCCGATAAGGCCGAGGCGATTACCCGGGCGCTTCTGGCTGATGAGCGCGTCAAGCCGATTGGCCTTGGTGCCCGCGACAGCCTGCGCCTTGAGGCCGGTCTGTGCCTTTACGGCCATGACCTCGACGAGACCACCTCGCCGGTCGAAGGCGACATCACCTTCATCCTGCAGAAGCGCCGCCGCGAGGAAGGTGGTTTCCCGGGAGCTGCCCGCATCCAGCGCGAACTCGCCGAGGGCCCGGCCCGCAAGCGCGTCGGCCTGAAGCTCGATGGCCGCGCCCCGGCCCGTGAAGGCGCCGAGATCAAGGTTCCGGGCGGCGACACCGTTGGCATCGTCACCTCCGGCGGCTTCGGCCCGACGGCTGGCGTGCCTGTTGCCATGGGCTATGTCGCGGCCGCCCATGCGGCCCCCGGCACCAAGCTCGCCCTCCTAGTGCGTGGCAAGGAACTCGAGGCGACCGTCGTCGAGATGCCCATCGTCCCGCACCGCTATTTCCGCGCCCCGAAGGCGTGATGCAACTGATCCGAACAGGACACTTCCGGAGACTGACGAAATGACCACCTACTACTCCAAGGATCACGAGTGGATCGCCGTTGACGGCGACACCGCCACCATCGGCATCACCGACTACGCCCAGAGCCAGCTTGGCGATGTCGTCTATGTCGAGCTGCCGGACACCGGCAAGGCCCTGACGAAGGGCGACGAGGCCGCCGTGGTGGAATCCGTCAAGGCCGCCAGCGAAGTCTATGCCCCGATCGACGGTGAAGTCGTGGCCACCAACGCAGCGCTGGTGGACAGCCCGGCCAATGTGAACGAGGATCCGGAAGGCGGAGCCTGGTTCGTGAAGCTGAAGATCGCCGACAAGGGCCAGTTGGCGGATCTGATGGACGAGGCGTCCTACAAGGCCTACGTGGAGACGCTGTAATCCCATGACTGGACACATCTACAAGGCTGGCGTCTTCTGGCGCGTGGAAGGGGACTTCAAACCGGGCAAGTACTCGCGCGGTCACCTCTGGCGCTTCGACGGCGGCGTGGATGTGCCGGCCTCGTCCTCACCCCATGTCGTGCCGCTGCCCTATTCGGTGACAGCGGCGGTCGACCCGGAGGAGGCGCTTGTCGCGGCCCTGTCCTCATGTCACATGCTGACCTTCCTCGACCTTGCCCGTCGCGGTGGCCTCATGATCGATGCCTACGAGGATCAGGCCGAAGGGCTGATGGAGCGGATCGCTCCCGGCCGCATGGCCATCACCAAGGTGACCCTGCGCCCGTTGCTCACCCTTCGCGCGTCCGAGCTGCCGGATCCCACCTGGCTGACCGACCTGCACGACAAGGCGCATGAGGTCTGCTTCATCGCCAATTCGGTGAAGTGCGAAATCAGCGTGGCGCCCGAACCCGTGCGCCTCGTGGCTCCCTGAGCCAATACCGAGCCAACAAAACGCCCTGTTCCGCTGAAGAAGGACGCACCCGACGATGCGTTATCTGCCGCTTTCCGACACCGACCGCGCCGATATGCTCGCGCGCGTCGGCGTGTCATCCATCGATGATCTGTTTGCCGACATCCCCGAGGCCGCACGCCTCAAGGGTCTCGTCAACCTGCCGACCCGCAAGTCCGAGATCGAGGTGGAGCGTCACCTCAATCGCATGGCGGGCAAGAATATCGCTGCCGGCTCGGTGCCGTTCTTCGTCGGTGCGGGCGCCTATCGCCACCACGTTCCGGCAACCGTCGACCACCTGATCCAGCGTTCGGAGTTCCTGACCTCCTACACGCCGTATCAGCCGGAAATCACCCAAGGCACGCTGCAGTACCTGTTCGAGTTCCAGACCCAGGTCGCCCGCCTCACCGGCATGGAAGTCGCAAACGCCTCCATGTACGACGGCTCGACGGGCACCGGCGAGGCCGTGCTGATGGCCCACCGCGTCACCCGCCGCAACAAGGCGGTGATCTCCGGTGGCCTGCATCCGCAGTACCGCGCCGTGGTCGAAGGCCTGTCGAACCTCTCCGGTGACAAAGTCGTGTCCCTGCCGGCCGACCCGATGGGCACCGAGGACATCCTCGCCGCCATCGATGGCGAGACCTCCTGCGTCGTCGTGCAGTCGCCGTCCTTCTACGGCCAGATCATCGACCTGAAGCCGATTGCCGAAAAGGCGCAGGCCCATGGTGCGCTGCTCATCGCCGTCTTCACCGAAGTCGTGTCGCTCGGCCTGATCGAGTCGCCGGGTGCGAAAGGCGCGGACATCGTCGTCGGCGAAGGCCAGTCCATCGGCAACGGCCTCAACTTCGGCGGCCCCTACGTCGGCCTCTTCGCCACGAAGCAGAAGTACATGCGGCAGATGCCGGGGCGTCTGTGCGGCGAGACCGTGGATGCGGAAGGCAAGCGCGGCTTCGTGCTCACCCTCTCTACCCGCGAGCAGCACATCCGCCGCGAGAAGGCGACGTCGAACATCTGCACCAACTCCGGCCTCTGCGCGCTGGCCTTCACGATCCACATGACGCTGCTCGGCGAAGCCGGCCTGACGCGTCTGGCCCGGATCAACCACGCCAATGCGGTGAAGCTGAAGAAGCAGCTGTCAGCCATTGCCGGCGTCGAAGTCCTCAACAAGGCCTATTTCAACGAGTTCACCGTCAAGCTGCCGAAGCCGGCGCATGACGTCGTTGAGGCGCTTGCGGCCCGTGGCATCATCGCCGGCCTGCCGGTGTCGCGCCTGGAGCCGGGCAAGGCGGACCTTGCCAACCTTCTCGTGGTCGCCTCGACCGAAATCAACACCGACGAAGATCGTGCTGCCTTTGCAGCCGCCCTCAAGGAGGTGCTGGCATGAGCATGAACACCCAGGGCCGTCCGACGGCCGCCGGCGATGCCGGTTCTGCATTCCGTCCCAAGACCTTCACCGGCAACCGCGCGCTCGACATGGAAGAGCCGCTGCTGTTCGAGATCGGCCGTCTGGATGTGACCGGCGTCGATCTGGACGAGCCGGAAGCCTTCGAGGCCGAGCTTGGCGCCCATGCGCGCAAGTCGGGCATCGGCCTGCCGGGCCTGTCCGAGCCGGAGACGATGCGTCATTACGTGCGCCTGTCGCGCAACAACTACGCCATCGACAGCGGCCTCTATCCGCTCGGCTCCTGCACCATGAAGCACAACCCGCGCCTCAACGAGAAGATGGCGCGCGTGCCGGGCTTCGGTGACATCCACCCGCTGCAGCCGCTGTCGACCGTCAAGGGCGCCGTCGAGCTGATCTCGGAGCTGGGCGACTGGCTGATGGAACTGACCGGCACCTCCGCCGTCGCCATGAGCCCGAAGGCCGGCGCGCATGGCGAACAGTGCGGCATGATGGCGATCAAGGCCGCGCATATCGCCGCCGGCCGTGATCCGAAGATCGTGCTGGTTCCCGAAAGCGCCCATGGCACCAACCCGGCTACCGCCGCGCTGCTCGGCTTCAAGGTCGTCACCATCGACGCCAAGGAAGACGGCACCGTGGACCTTGCGTCGGTGAAGAAGGCCATTGCCGACAACGCCGGCAACATCGCCGCGATCATGCTGACCAACCCGAACACCTGCGGGCTGTTCGAGCGCGACATCATGGAAATCGCCGCCGCGATCCACGAGGCCAACGCCTATTTCTACTGCGACGGCGCCAACTTCAACGCCATCGTCGGCAAGGCCCGTCCGGGTGATCTCGGCATCGACGCGATGCACATCAACCTGCACAAGACCTTCTCCACCCCGCATGGCGGCGGTGGCCCGGGCTCCGGTCCGGTGGTCCTGTCGGATCGTCTTGCCCCGTTCGCTCCGCTGCCCTTCGTGCGCAAGTCGGCCTCGGGTCTGGAAATGGTCGAGACGGAAGCCGGTCTCAAGGACGGTGAGAAGCCCTTCGGCCGCATGACCGCCTTCCATGGCCAGATGGGCATGTTCGTGCGCGCGCTGGCCTACATGCTGAGCCATGGCTCGGACGGCCTGCGCCAGGCGTCGGAAGATGCGGTGCTGAACGCGAACTATGTCCGCGTCGGCCTGCAGGACCTGATGACCCTGCCGTTCGGCGTGCGCCCCTGCATGCACGAAGTGCTGTTCGACGACAGCTTCCTGAAGGACACCGACGTCACCACGCTCGACTTCGCCAAGGCGATGATCGACGAGGGCTATCACCCGATGACCATGTACTTCCCGCTGGTGGTGCATGGCGCGATGCTGATCGAGCCGACCGAGTCCGAAAGCCGGGCAGCCCTCGACCTGTTCGTTGCCACGCTGCGGGACCTCGTCCTGTCGGCCAAGCGCGGCGAGACGGAGCGCTTCACCGGCGCGCCTTACCTCGCCCCGCGCCGCCGCCTCGACGAGACCCGCGCCGCCCGCGCGCCGATCCTGACCTATCAGGACCCGGTCCCGGCCATGGTCACCCCGGCCGCCGCCGAGTAAGTTCAGGCAAGGCCCAAGACAAGAAAGCCCCGAAGCATCACCGCTTCGGGGCTTTTTTGTTTCGGCGTTTCAGCAATCAAACCCGCGGCCTCTCAGCGCCCCTCCCCCTGGTGGGGAGGGGTAAGGGGTAGGGGGAGACCACGGGAAACCTTCCGTTTAAAACAGTCTGGCTCGCGGCAACGCTCTGCCAGAAAAGTCGATCATCGCGGGCTTCAAGTCCGTCCCCCCACCCCCAACCCCTCCCCACGAGGGGGAGGGGCACTGAGGGGCTTCCGCAAGTCCGGTCGTATTCCCTCCCTGCCTCAGCGCTTCATTGCGGCGGCCATCGTGCTGCCCCAGGCGTTGGCATTGGCACTGGTCTGTGACGACAGCGAGAACTGCCAGCCCATTACCCCGCCAAATTTCGCTCCCAGCGACTGCGTCAGCGGCGTGACCAGCGCGCTGGCCGTATCCTCGGCATCCAGATAGCCCGACCCGCCATTCGACGTCGACGTGATCCGGCCCAGCACCAGCTTGCCCGGTGCAATCGTCTTGGACAGGTTCATGATGCTGGAGGGGAAGCCGCCGCCGCTGATTCCGGCGACCTTCTGCGCCTGATCGGTCGTGGACGTCCCGACATACCAGGGATTGTTGTAGTACTGGATGTTGAGCCAGTCGATCGAGGCGCCGCCCTCGGCCATCACCGCCTGATAGGGGCCTTGAGGATAGGACGCGTAAGCGCCGGGGTAGAGATAGGGCGGCTGCGGCGCGTGGCTAATCAGCCGGCCGGCAAAGCCGGGCTCTGCCTTCAGCAGGTTGGACAGGCCCGCCAGAAACGCCGCCGGATCATAGCCTGCCGTCGACGGGGAAGTGATGGCATCGGTGTCTTCATAGTCGATGTCGATGCCATCGAACTTGTTCGCGTTGAGGAAGTTGATGATCGAGGCAACGGCCACCTGGAGGTTCTGTGCCATCCCCTTCCAGCCGCCGTCCGGCACGATTCCGCCGCCGATGGCAACCATCACCTTGCGCTTGCCGCCTTCCTTGAGCTGGCTGATCGTGTTCGGATCGGCGATGAAATGCTGCAGCTCGCTGCTGGGCACCACGGTTCCGTTTACCTGCGGCAGCAGGAAGCTGAGAATGACATGGGTGAAGTCGCTGCCGACGATCCCGGTGATCGGCGTGCTCTGGCGCAGCGCATAGATGATGTTGCGCGGGGTGGTGTCCGTCATTGCCCGGCTCCTTGTGCGGTCATGATGACCATCGCTTGCAGCTTGGGCTGCACTGATTGGAACGCGTGACAAGCGGAAGTGTGATCTGAAGCGCCGGATTGCACGAACTACGATTACCGGCGCGTAAATGCGAGGGATAAGGCACGCGCCTCATCCCGCCAGGAATGCGAGGCGGTCGTCCAGCCGTGACGGCTGGATTTCGTGGATCTCGGCGGTCACCACGCCTTCCCGCACAAAGGGATCATCGGCAACCCGCGCTTCCAGTGCAGCGCGGGACAGGCCATCCGCCAGCACCATACCACCCCGGCCGGGAACCAGACTGCCTGTCATGAGGAAGACACCGTCACGAAAGCCGTCGTTGATCCAGGCATTGTGCCCGGCCATATGGCTCGAGGCGGAACTGCGGTTCGGTCCGAAGGTGAGAAAGACAGCGTACATCGCAAGGCTCCTGTGTCTGAGGGCAGGGGGAAAAGCCATCGTCAATCGGATGGCCCCGGCAGGTGTTGCTGCAACCAGGCGCGCATGTCCTCGACTTCGCGCCGGATGAATTCGGGGTCCTTGTAGGCGGTGGCCAGCGTCGCCACGCCCTGGCTGCGCATGAGCAGGTGCAGGGCGATGTCATCGGCGCGCTCGGCAACACCCAACGCCTCGACCTGACACCGCAACCAGTCGCGGAAGACCGTGAACAGATGCGCCGCGTCATCGCGGGCCGCATGACCAAGCTTGGCAAGCTCGGTCGCCAGCGTGCCGACCGGGCAGCCGTAGGCCATGATCTTGCTCTGGTTGGCAATGAGGATGCCGATGAAGCGTTCGATGCGGTCTAGCGGCGGCAGCTCCTCTGCCCAGTGGCGGAGCAGCGCCTCGCGGTCGGCGACCCGGCGCGCGATCACCGCCGTCAGGATCTCATCCTTGGTGCGGAAGTGGTAATAGAAATTCCCGCGCGAGATCTGCACTGCCGCCGCAATGTCGGCAAAGGACGTCGCCTCGAAGCCGCGTTCATAGAACAGCCGGTCGGCTGCCGCGACAATCTCGTCCCGCGTCTGCTTGCCCGCCACGTCATGCCTCATTAGGTCATTTGTCCTAAGTTCAATTAGGACAAATGACCTAATTTGTCAACCTGAACGGAATCTCGGCAGATCCATTCAGCCTCAGTCGCGCGGCAGGTCACGCCCGAGGCGCCAGATGCCGTAGCCGGTGGCGATGAGGGTCAAGCCGCTGACAACGGTGCGGGTCTGGTTAAAGGCCTGCCAGGTGGGGGAGTAAGCCTGCCAGATCACGTGGGCCTCCTCGATGCTGTCCGGTACGCGGACCAGCGCCAGGGCCTCGTTCATCGGCACGTTGAAGCGCATCGTCAGAACCAGGCCACCCAGAAAGTACAAGAGCCCCCCTCCCAGGAAGGCAGCTCCGGCACCGCGCGCCTTCAGCCGCATGGCCAGCAGCCCGGTCAGGGCCAGTACCACCGGCGTGGCAAAGAACGCCGGCGCGAAGACGGCATTGCGGACAGAGCCGTTCATGGCCTGCATCGCGGCGATTGCGATGCGCGGGTCTGCTGCATCCAGCCCCCACATGGTCGAACAGACCCAGGCATAGAAGAAACCGAAGATTGCGCCCGAGAGGACGAGCGACAGGCCAGCTGCGGCCAGACAGATCCGTTTCATGCGGTTCAACTCCCTCGCATGGCCGCCCCCAGCCATGTCCGTCTGCCCACAGGCACTCTATCAGCGCCGGCTGCGCCGTTTCGTCGCAACTTGTCGCAGCTGGTAACAAGCTGTCTTAGATAGAATGACAATTATATTGTCAAAATGACAATTTTAATGTCTATTAAGGCCATGACTGAGACGACCCCCGATCAGGCGGCTGCCCGCCTCTATGACTTCATTCGTCTGATCCGCCCGGCCCATCGCCGACTGGCGCGATCGGTTGCCGCGCATCTGGATGGCACGGGCCTCTCCCTCGGCGGGCGGGCTGTACTCGAGCTTCTGGCCGAGACCGGGCCACTCAGCGTCGCCGGTGCCGCGCGGCTTCTGTTCCTGGCCCGGCAACAGGTGCAGCTGGTCATGGATTCGCTCGAACAGCAGGGATACGTGGAGAAACGCCCCAACCCGGCACATCGCCGCTCGCCGCTGTTCGCGCTGACGGACCAGGGCCGGAGGGCCTTCGCAGAGCTTCACACCCGCGAGCTGGCGCGTCTCGCCGATATCGCGGACCGGCTGGAGGGCGCAGACCTTTCGGCTGCCTTGCGGGTGATGACAGCCCTTGTCGAGGGCTTCGGCGCCTATGAGGACGATCCTGACGCGCCAAGGCCGCTGGCCTGAAAATCAGCGAAGCGATCACGCCGGATCGCCTCGACCGCACAAGCAGAGGGAGATGCGCATGGAACCCTGGATTATTGCCGCAGCTGGCTTCGGAGCAGGCGCCGCCGGAATGATCTGGTATGCCGCCCGCTCGTTGTCGGCCATCAGCCAGCCAACATCCGGGCCGGCCATCGATCCGTCAACGCGCCCGGCCCGTGCCTTGCTGCTGATTGACCTGCAGCCGGATTTCACCCGCCGCACTGGCAAGGGGGCCTATTCCCAAGCGGACCGGGCCCGGACAATTGCGCATGTCAATGCGCTTGCAGCGGAAGCCCGACAGCTGGGGGAACCGGTGATCGTGCTACGCCATATCTGGCGGGGCTGGCCGGCGCGTCTTGCGGCTCGCCTCGCGCTTGGCGGCGCGGGAAATCCCGGTCGCACGGGACTGGCGCTGGACCCGGACATTCAGTCAGGCGAGGTGGTCGACATCGTCAAGCATCTCGGCGACGGCTTTTCAGCTCCGGACCTGTCCGCCCATCTCGAGCGTCTCAAGGTCGGTTCCGTGCGGCTTGCCGGCCTCGATGCCTGCCACTGCGTGCAGCTGACAGCGCGGGGGGCGGCGGCACGGGGCTATAAGGTCGAAATTCTCGACGAGGCGGTTCTCGCATCCGTACCGGCAGATTGGCAGGCGTTGCAACCAAAGCTCATCGCGGAGGGCATCCGGATTTCAGCGGCACCCGTGGCTTGACAGCGGGGCAACGAGCGGGCATCACAGCCTCATGAGCAGGAACCTGACCACGTTTGTATCGGTCTATTATTTTACGGCGCCCTTCTAGGCGGCCGTGTTCGATCCTGCTCGACTATCAAACAGCATGAGATGAACCACATAGCCGCCGCGTCAGGCGGCTTGCATGGTTCAAGGTCCCTGGCGTGGCCAGGAGACCAGAATGACCCAGCATGTCGATGAAACCACCGGTCGCGCCACGCGTCTGAAGTCCGAAGCCCTGCGCGTCCTATTCGACCGCGGCCTCGTCAACCAGACCACGGATCTTGAGGGGCTTGATGCTGCCTTTGACGCCGGACCGGTGACCTTTTACGCCGGCTTTGATGCCACGGCTGCGAGCCTGCATGTCGGCCATCTGGTTCCGCTTGTCACCATGCGCTGGCTGCAGAAGCTCGGCCATCAGCCCATCGCTGTGCTTGGCGGCGGCACCACGCTGGTCGGCGATCCGAGCTTCCGCAACGACAGTCGGCCGCTGCTGACCGAGGCGCAGATTGAGGACAACATGGCCGGCATTCGCCGGTCCATCGAGGGCATCCTCGATCTGGAGGGGACCGACGGGGCGCTGCTCGTCAACAATGCCGAGTGGCTGACCGAATTCCGCTTCCTCGAATTCCTGCGCGACTACGGCACCCAGTTCACCGTCAATCGCATGATGAGCTTCGACAGCGTCCGCACGCGCCTGGAAGCGCAACAGCCGCTGACCGTGCTGGAGTTCTGCTACATGATGCTGCAGGCGGTCGATTTCCTGGAGCTTGCCCGCCGGCACGGCTGCACGCTCCAGATCGGCGGTTCCGACCAGTGGGGCAACATCGTCAATGGCGTGGATCTTGGCCGCCGCGATGGCCGCCAGCTTTTCGGCCTCACCGTGCCGCTGGTTACCGCCGCCAATGGCCAGAAGATGGGCAAGACCGCCGCCGGCGCCGTCTGGCTGCATCCGGACAAGCTGTCGCCGGCCGGTTTCTGGCAGTTCTGGCGCAACACCGCCGATGCGGATGTGGCGCAGTACCTGCGCCTTTTCACCGAGCTGCCGCTGAACGAGGTCGCGCGGTTGTCGGCCCTCAAGGGGGCAGAGTTGAACGAGGCGAAGAAGATCCTCGCGACGCAGGTCACGGCCCTGGTGCATGGCGCAGCTGCCGCTCGCGGCGCGCTCGAACAGGGTGAGGCGCTGTTCTCTGACGATGAGGAAGCCGCTGAGCCGACCCACACGCTGCCATTGGCAAGCCTTGCCGATGGTCTCGGCCTGCTGGAACTGGTCGTCGCGGCCGGCTTTGCTCAGTCAAATGGCGAGGCCCGGCGTCTGGTCGAGGCCGGTGGTGTCCGCCTCAACGGATCAACCGTTGATGACCCGCGCCGCCGCATCTCGCCGGGGGATCTGGCCGCCAACGACCGCCTGACCCTTGCCATCGGCCGCCGCCGCAAGGCCCTTGTCGCCTTCGGGTGAGGGAAGGGGGCCCGAACGGGCTATCTCCCAGCTGTCCTCTCCACGAGGCAGGGCGATCGCGTAGTTGGCCAGCCGGTTGTCGAGGCGTCGAAGCCCCCCTCCCCCTCGTGGGGAGGGGTAAGGGGTGGGGGGGCTCGGGCGGCCAACAGCTCACCAAGCGTCTCAAGCAAACCGAGTAAAGAATGTTTGTAGCCTGGATTGAAGTCCGCTTCCCCCCACCCCCAAACCCCTCCCCACGAGGGGGAGGGGGGCTGAGATGCCTCGAAAACCGTCTGGCTGCATAAGTGATAGCCCTGCTCACGAAAGGCATAGGGGCTGCAAGGTTGCAACAACGGTCCGGGCTTCTCGTGACGCCCGTCCTCACGGCAACAAGGCCTCAGGCCCTCAAACTCAAACAAAACTGCCGAAGAAACGGCACATGAACTCGAGCTGGCGCTGGCGGTTGTCGCTGAAGGCGGAGCGCGGAAAATATTCACGGTCGGTGGTGACCGGCTCGGTGACCGGCAGGCCGTTTGCGCCGATGGCGATTGCAAGCGACTGCGCCGAGTAGCCGAGCCGCATCATCTGGTCGAGCAGGCCGGGGTAGTACATGGCGTAGAACTGCTCCACCAGCGGACGGGTCGCGAAGGCATGTCCGGTGTGGGCGCGGTCGTTGATCGTTGTCGCGTCGACGACACACATCGGCTGATAGCGGTTCGCCGTCACCGCCGCATTGCCCCCCCAGATCGTGCCCTGCATCGCACCGTCACTGATGTAGACCACCTGATTGACGATCTGCTGCGCCGGATTGGTGGTGTTCTGGGTGATGAGCTGGGCCGTTGTCAGGGTCTGACCCGCAACCAGGTTCTGGATCGCTGTCCGGATATCCGTCGCCGTACTTCCGAGATTGCGGAAGATGACCTGCGCGCTCTGTGAGTTGGTCTGGTAGCTGGCGTTTCCATCCCAGTTGCCGACATAGAGCCCGACCACGCGTGTGGGTCGCTCGAACATGCCAAAGCCGGAGCGGTGCAGCGGACGCAGCCGCAGGAACGCATTGGCATCGTCCATGTAGTAAGTGCTGGGCAACTGCTGCGCGCCAAACGACATGCTCGCATTGTTCGGTGCAATCGTGATGTCGATGCTGCCGAACAGGCGGTTGAGGGGCTTGATCAGCGAAACGGGGGTCTGGGTCGGCATGGTTCACTCCTTGATCGGCCGCACGGGGCGGGTTGATCAGGAGGACGCGCAGTCGGACGATCCGTGAGCCGTCTTCTGGCAGTGTGCCGTATCAAGACAAAACACCCCCGGCTCTCTCGAAGCCGGGGGTGTCCTTGGCAATTCGCGGGGACGCGAATGTCCGCGTCCGGAGGAGTGACGGACAGGCGAGGACTGTGGCCAATCCTTCCCCGTCACATCAGGCGCCGCATCGGCCTGATGTCATTCCGCCAGACGGGATCTCAGAAGCTTGCGCAAGTCATCGACCGGATTGCGCGCGCCATTGTCGTTGATGTGCCAGAAGGTCCAGCCGTTGCAGGCCTCGGCCCCCTGGACCAGCGCTCCGACCTTGTGGATCGAACCGGAATGCGACCCGCTGAGCAGCGAGCCATCCGCCCGCACCACGGCCTGATGCTTGCCTTTCGGGCAGGTCAGTTCGGTGCCTGGGGCCAGCAAGCCGGCCTCCAGCAGCGAGCCGAAGGGGATGCGCGGTTCGGCGCGCTTGCCCTTCTGCATGTCCAGGCTCGCGCCGCTCCCGGCCTCGATGGCGTCGATGCGCTTGCGGGCGGCCTCGATATAGGCGTCCTCCCGCTCGACGCCGACGAAGCGCCGGCCCAGCCGTTTGGCAACAGCGCCGGTGGTGCCCGTGCCGAAGAACGGATCGAGCACCACGTCGCCCGGCTTGGACGAGGCTGTCAGCACCCGGTAGAGCAGCGATTCCGGCTTCTGCGTCGGATGCACTTTCTGACCATCCTCGCCCTTCAGGCGTTCGGATCCGGTGCACAACGGCAGCTGCCAGTCGGAGCGCATCTGCAGGTCGTCGTTGAAGGTCTTCAGCGCATCGTAATTGAAGGTGTACTTGGCCTCGCGTGACGGCGCAGCCCAGATCATCGTCTCATGCGCATTGGTGAAGCGCTTGCCGCGGAAGTTCGGCATCGGGTTCGACTTCAGCCAGACGATGTCGTTGAGGATCCAGAAGCCCAGATCCTGCAGGATTGAACCGACGCGGAAGATGTTGTGGTAGGAGCCGATCACCCAGATCGAGCCATCCTTCTTCAGGACACGCTTGACCGCCATCAGCCAGGCGCGGGTGAAGGCATCATAGGCGTCAAAGCTGGCGAACTGGTCCCAGTGGTCGTCGCAGGCGTCCACCTTCGACTGGTCCGGCCGGTGCAGATCGCCGCCAAGCTGCAGGTTGTAGGGCGGATCGGCAAAGACCAGGTCCACCGACTTCGGCGGCAGCTTCTCCAGGGCAGCGACACAGTCGCCCTTGAGGATGGTGTTCAGCCACGAGGGCTGGGCAGCCGGGTCCAGTGCGTCCAGCGAGCGGGAAAAGCTCGCAGGGGCTGTCGCGGCGGTCGATCGGGTTTTAAGGGGTGTCCGCGAGGACACCCCAGTACGCAGAACAGTCATTGCGACGCAAAACCTCACGCAATTTCGAGGTTCATGGTTACCGGTCTTGGTAAATCCGAAGTTAAGCGCCGCGGGTCATTTTCTTTTTGATTTCAAGAGTTTGTTTACAGAGGTAAAGGCACCTGCTGGCATTTTGCGAAAGCTTGCGCGCAAGACACCGGGGAATGCAAGGTTTTGCGGGCCGGGCCCCCGACCCAGCCGTATCGGCGCGTTAACGCTTTGACACTGGATCGTGCAAAAATAAGCGCTGATGAAGATTTCTCCGGCCGGCGAAAAAATTTTCAAAAACCTGTGCTGCACAGCTTGACGGCGCGAATTCCGAGGCGGATCCTGCCGGGATAAGAACAAGAAGGAGAATTGAATTGACGCACCGTTCCTACCGGAACCCGCTGTTGCAGCCGCGCAACCTGGTCCTCGCACCGGAAGCCCCGCTCCAGCCCTATGTGAAGGCGGAAGAGGCCGTTGCCCGCCTGATCGAGCTTTTTGAACGCAATACGGCGTTTATCCGAAATGCTTTCAATGACTTGCTGCAAGGAAACGTGCCGGATGGCCGCGTTCGGGCCTTCTATCCGCAGATCCGCCTGGTCACCGACAGCCATTCCCGCCTCGACAGCCGCCTCGCCTATGGCTTCGTTTCTGGTCCTGGCCTGCATGGCACCACGATCACCCGGCCGGACCTGTTCCGTCAGTATCTGACGCATCAGATCACGCAGTTGATCCGCAACCACGATGTTCCGATCCTTGTCGGCGACAGCGAGACGCCGATCCCGCTGCATTTCGCTTTCTATGATGGGACCCACGTGGAAGGCGCGGCCTCCGCAAAGCTCGACCGGCCGCTGGCGGACACCTTCGACCTGCCCGACCTGACGCTGATGGATGATTCCATCGCCAATGGCACCTACGAGCCGCTCGACGGCGTCATGCCGCTGGCCCCCTTCACGGCGCCGCGCGTCGACTATTCGTTGCACCGGCTGCAGCATTACACGGCAACGGCGGCCGAGCATTTCCAGAACTACGTGCTTTTCACCAACTACCAGTTCTACATCGACGAGTTCTGCCGCATGGCCGAAGCCGCAATGGCCGATCCGGACAGCGGCTATGAGGCCTTCGTCTCGCCGGGCAACCTGGTGATCCAGCACGGCGCTACCGAGCCGAGTTCTGGCGTGGCCCCTGCCAAGCTGCCGCAGATGCCGGCCTATCACCTCAAGCGCGCCGACAACTCCGGCATCACCATGGTCAACATCGGCGTCGGGCCGTCCAACGCCAAGACCATCACCGACCATATCGCCGTGCTGCGCCCGCATGCCTGGCTGATGCTTGGCCACTGCGCCGGACTGCGCAACAGCCAGACCCTCGGCGACTACGTCCTCGCCCATGGCTATGTCCGTGATGACAACGTGCTGAACCAGGATCTTCCGGTCTGGGTGCCGATCCCGCCTCTGGCCGAGGTGCAGGTGGCGCTGGAAGACGCGGTGGCGGAAGTCACCGGCTACACCGGTTATGAACTGAAGAAGGTCATGCGCACCGGCACCGTTGCCTCCATCGACAACCGCAACTGGGAACTCTGGGACCAGCGCGGCCTGGTGCAGCGCTTCTCGCAGTCCCGCGCCATTGCCCTCGACATGGAAAGCGCGACCATCGCTGCCAACGGCTTCCGCTTCCGCGTTCCCTACGGCACGCTGCTCTGCGTGTCCGACAAGCCGCTGCACGGGGAGCTGAAGCTGCCGGGCATGGCGACGGACTTCTACAAGCGCCAGGTCGCCCAACATCTGGAGATCGGCATCCGCGCCATGGAGAAGCTCCGGGCCATGCCGCATGAGCGCCTGCACTCCCGCAAGCTGCGCAGCTTCGCGGAAACCGCGTTCCAGTAAGACCAACTCGCTGTGAGCTTGACTCACCGAGAGTAGGTCAAGCCTGTGCGGCGACTGAGCATTTTCAAGGCGTGATGCGTCAGCATCTCAGCGCTTTGATACGAGATGGTCCTGACCGGGTCTCGGAATGAGGCCCGGTCAGCCCGTTGTGCCGCTCCGCACCTGCCTGTCGGATACCCGAAATCCCGCCCTCTGCGGTCATCCCCGCCTCGTGCGGGGATCCATCCGGTCCCGGGTCTCCGCTGCGCTGCGCACGGGATGACGCCAAAGGACAAAAAAACGCGCGGCCCGGAGGGGCCGCGCGTCGGTCTGATGGGGCTTGTGCGAAAGGATCAGTCGCCGACTTCGTTGGCCGGCTCGGCCTGCAGGAGGCCGTAGCGCTCCTCGCCGATCTTCGACAGCAGTTCCAGCTGGGTTTCGAGGAAGTCGATGTGACCTTCCTCGTCGCGCAGCAGTTCCTCGAAGATCTGCATCGAGACGAAGTCACCTTCCTCACGGCAGATCTCGCGCGACGCGGCGTAGGAGGCGCGAGCGTCGTATTCGCCGGCCAGATCGCACTCCAGCACTTCCTTCACGCTCTGGCCGATGCGCAGGGGCGCCAGCTTCTGCATGTTCGGATGGCCTTCAAGGAAGATGATGCGCGTGGTGATTTTGTCCGCGTGCTGCATCTCTTCGATCGATTCGGCACGCTCCTTTTTGGCCAGGCGCGTGAAGCCCCAGTCGTCCAGCAGGCGGTAGTGCAGCCAGTACTGGTTGATGGCGCCAAGCTCGAGAAACAGCGCCTCGTTGAGACGCTCGATAACCTTCGGACTACCCTTCATGATGCAGCAAACTCCCTGTCTGGCAATGTCATTGGCCCGAATCTTAGAACCATTCTAATTGCAAGTCCAGCGTTGGCGGGCTGCTGCAGCACACTTTTTAGCAGGATGATCCACGTAGTTTTCCGGAGCCCCAGCCCCTCCAGGATCTGATATATTCATAAAAATGAAATTAGGAGGGTTCCATGCCGATCCGTTTGCCCGATCTTGGAAACAGCTACACGCCGCAGTACTTTCTCGCAGCTCTCGGGGCGGGGGGCATTGCTGTCAGCTTTTTCCTCTATCTGATGTTCTGGATCCCGCATCCGGGCCAGACCGTGCCCGTCTTCGAGGATGTCGCCCGCGCTTATGCCGATGGGTCATGGCTCCTGCGCGGCATGATCGCGCTTGCTTATGCTGGCGTTGCCTTCTTCACGCTGCTGCACATCCGGCTGATGGTCTGGAATATCCGTCAATTCATCGCCTGGCGTCGGACGCCGGCCTTTGCCCAGTTGAAGTCAGGCAACGGCGAGACCTTGCTGATGACCGTTCCGCTGGCGCTCGCCATGTCCGTCAATGTTGGCTTTATCGCCGGTCTGCTGTTCGTGCCGGGCTTGTGGTCCGTAGTGGAATACCTGTTCCCGCTGGCGCTCGTCGCCTTTGCCGGGATCGGGGTTTACGCCCTGTCGCTGATCGGTGCCTTCCTTGGCCGCGTGCTGACGTCCGGCGGCTTCGACTGCGCCCGCAACAACAGCTTCTCGCAGGTGATGGCAGCCTTCACCTTTGCCATGGTTGCCGTTGGTCTGGCGGCACCCGCATCGATGAGCGCGACACCGCTGACGGTTGCCGTCAGCTACACGGCCTCAACCTTCTTCCTCGCTGCGGCCATCCTCGTGGGCGCTGTGGGTATCGTGCTTGGCTTCCGGTCGATGCTGGAAAACGGCGCAAACGACGAAGCCGCTCCGAGCCTGCTGGTGGTCATTCCCTTCGCCACAGTCGCCGGGATAGCCCTGATGCGGCAGGCGCATGGTCTGCATGGCCAGTTCGAAGTCCATGCCGGGGCCGCCGACAGTTTCACCCTGCTAACCTGGCTGCTCGCGGTGCAGGTGCTGTTCGGTCTTCTGGGGCTCACCGTGCTGCGGCGTCAGGGCTACATCGGCCGCTTCATCACCGGCCAGGCGAAGTCGGTTGGGTCCTATGCCCTCGTCTGCCCGGCGGTTGCCCTGTCGGTGCTCCTGCAGTTCTACATCAACAAGGGGCTGGTCGAGGTGGATCTGATTTCGAAGTTTTCGGCGGCCTACTGGATGTTCACTGCAGTGGCCCTGGCCTTCCAGGCCCTGTCAATCTGGCTGGTCGTTCGCCTGAACAGCCGCCATCTTGCTCTCCCAAGCGGCACGCCGACGCTCGCTCCGGCCGAGTAACGGCCCGAATGCCAGGTGTGCCTCCTTCGGCGGAGGGACTGGTCATGAGAGCAACACCAGGTCCGTCCTTCAGCCGAAGGACGGACCTTGGCACCAGCAGGTCAATGAGGAGCGATAGCCGAAGGGGATCTGCGTTACCCGGCGCAACATGAAACCCGTAACCAGTGTCGCCATGCCAATGAGGCGCGGTGCAGACCATTTCGCGCTGCCGAAGTCGATCGCCAGCGCCGCCCGCGTGCAGGCTTTCGCTCCCGGTCAGCGCGATGATCCGCGCCCCCTCAGAGGGTGAAGGCAGAGCCTGCAGCATGTGGGTGCTTCGGGGCAGGAACCTCGACTGGTTGCCTGCCCATCTTGCCCCTGACGGGCCAAATACAATCGCTCTTCGAGCTCAACCGGTTACGCCCTTGCCAAGTGCCCGGCGTTGTCCCCAGCCAAGTGTCATGCCGGCGGCGGAAAGCAGGATCACGGCCATGCCCAGCCCCTGCACCGGCTGCAGGCGGGTGCCCATCGCAAAGACATCCACCAGAATGGTCACGACCGGATAGACAAAGGCGAGTGCACCTTGCTGCGCCGTTGGCAGGCTCTGGATCGCCGAATAGAGCAAGGCATACATCAGCCCGGTGTGGATCAGCCCCATGCTGGCCAGCACGGTCCAGGTCTCGGGCGTTGCCGGCAGGCCATTGGCCAGGACGAAGGGAGCCAGCATGACGCTGCCGACGCTCACATGGATCAGCGCGATCAGCTGTGGCGGCACACCCTTCAGCGCCTTGGTGGTGATCGCGGCGGTGGCCCAGCCGAGAGCGGCCAGCAGTGCCATGGCAATCCCCGGCAGATAGTCATCGGAGACGTAGCTCGCGTCCGGCTTGTTCAGCACGATGGCCACAACGCCGGCAAAGGCGAGGCCGAGCCAGCCGAGCTTTGCCGCCGTGATCCGCTCGCCGAAGAACAGCGCGCCGAAGCCCAGCAGCATGAAGGGCTGCGTGTTGTAGACGACCGTTGCCACCGAAACCGAGGCGCGGCTGTAGCTGCCGAACAGCAGCAGCCAGTTGAGCACCAGCGCGACGCCGCTCAGCCCGGCCATCAACAGTTGCTTCCTCGTCAGGCGAATACGCAGCAATCCAAGCAGGGCGCACAGAAGGAAAAGCGCGCCGGCGCCAAAAACACAGCGCCAGAACACCACCGTCAGCACAGGCTCTCCGGCCATGACGACGAACCAGCCGATGGTTCCTGAAATCACCATCGCTGCCACCATCTGGATCGTGCCGCGTGTCTGGTCCTGCATGTCCTTGCTCCATCATCGATGCTGCCGGCAGTCTATGCAATCGGCTCTGTCCTGTCCCATTGCCATGGAAGGCAGAATCGCCTCTTGACCTTCGATTTGAAGGTCATCACTCTGATTGGCAATGGAGGTGGCACATGGACGAAATCGACCGGAACATTCTGGAGGCCTTGGCTGGCGATGCGCGCTTGCCGCTGAAACAGCTGGCGGAGGTCGCCGGGCTCAGCGGACCGGCCACCGCTGACCGTCTGCGCCGGCTCGAGCAGCGCGGCGTGCTGCGGGGCTATACGGTCGACATCGACCCTGCCGCGCTCGGTTACACGCTGGAGGCCGTAGTGCGCATCCGGCCCCTGCCGGGGCAGCTGCATCTGGTTCAGCAGATGATCCAGGAGACGCCGGAAGTGATTGAATGCGACAAGATCACTGGCGATGACTGCTTCGTCGCCCGCCTGTTCGTGCGCTCCATCGGCGACATCGACGCGATTCTCGACCGCATTTCGGACAGGGCCGCCACCAGCACCTCCCTGGTCAAATCCAAGGTCATCCACCGCCGTCCACCGGCATTCTGATCATCGGCATGGCGGTCAGCCCAGCCCGTGTGCGATGACCTTGCGCATGACGGTCGGCAAGGCTTCGCCGTCAAGCGTCTCTGGCGTCGACCACCACCAGCCCTCGGGAAGGTCGCCAGCGCCGAGTTCCGCCGTGAACACCGTCACTTCCAGGTGGAAATGCGTGAATGTGTGGCCGACGCTGCCGCTGCGCTTGCGCCAGTTCGCTGTGACGGGCGCTTGCGTCAGGGCGGAGGCAACGTCGAAATCAACGGCCCATTCGCTGCCCGGCACTTCCGCCATGCCGCCCAGCAAACCCTTGGGCGGGCGCTTGCGCAGGGCCACCGCGCCATCGCCTGGGCGGCGCAGAACAAAGGCTGCCCCCAACCGTGTCGGCTTGGCCGCCTTTGCCGCCTTGCGCGGCAGGGTTTCGGCCACGCCAGCGATCCGAGCGGTACACGGCTCAATCCAGGGACACAGCGCACAGGCTGGCCGTTTCGGCGTGCAGATCGTCGCGCCAAGATCCATCACCGCCTGGGCAAAATCGCCAGGCCGGCTCTGCGGCGTCAGTTCGCCCATCGCCGCCTTGATCTCGGGCTTGGCAGCAGGCAGCGGCGTCTCGATCAGCCGCAGCCGGCTCATCACCCGCTCGACATTGCCGTCCACCACGGCAGCGGGCTGGTCGAAGGCGATGGCGGCAATCGCTGCCGCCGTGTAGGGCCCGATGCCGGGAAGGGCCTTCAGCCCTTCTTCCGTCTCGGGAAACCGGCCGCCGTAGTTTCGCGCCACTGTCTCGGCGCAGGCCTTCAGGTTACGGGCTCGGGAATAGTAGCCAAGCCCGGCCCACGCCCGCATCACGTCGTCGGTCTCGGCGGCGGCGAGGTTCTCGACCTTTGGCCACTTCGCGGTGAAGGCAATGAAATAGTCTTTCACTGCGGCAACAGTGGTCTGCTGCAACATGATCTCCGACAGCCAGACCCGGTAAGGGTCAGGCACCACGCCGACCTTGCGCTCATGCGGCGGGATACGCCAGGGCAGGTCGCGGGCGTGGCGGTCATACCAGGCAAGCAGGGCATCCGTCAGGTCGACGGCGGGCGGGCGGGCAGGGGTGGTTCGCGTCATGCCGGCAAGGGTGGCGCTGTGCCTCGCGAAATCAAGCAATCCGCATGTTGTCCTCGGGACAGGCTGGGGATAAACCCGCTTCAGCCTGTGGATGCAGCGCGCCGCTCAATGCCGTCTTGATTTTGTCCTAAAGGCCCGTGACCCTTGGGTCAGGCATGACAGGATGCCGGGGCCGGCGCCGCGGGTGAGTGCGGCAGCGGATGGTGACGATGAGTTGGGACAGCAAGGGGCCCGCACGCGGTGGTTCCAGACCGCTCGCGGACCTGATCGGCAAGGCGATGCAACCGGCCTTCCGCAAGCGTGGCTTTGCCACGGCGGATCTGGTTGCGTCCTGGCCGGACATTGTCGGGGAACGCTATGGCGAGCGGGTCAGGCCCGAGCGACTTCTCTGGCCGCGTCCTGTCGATCGGGACGGCGAGACCGTGACGGATTCGGCGACGCTGGTGGTCAACACCGATGGCGCAACGGCCCTGCTTCTGACCCACGAGATGCCGCAAATCCTCGCCCGCATCAACGGCTACTTCGGCTGGGCAGCCGTCGGCCGGATCCGCATCGTTCAAAAACCCGTGAGCGTTCCAGTGCGCAAACGCCGGCCTCAGGTGCGCGACCTGACCGAGGCCGAGCAGCGCGAGCTTGATGCCCGTCTTGAGGGCGTCGAACATGAGGGCCTGCGCAAAGCCTTGGAAAAACTCGGATCGCAGGTGATCGCCCGCAACCGGACGTCAAGCAACTGAGGCGATAGCGCTCTGCGCTCGCCGGAGCGGCTGGCTTTCACCGCGCACGACATTCACCTTCCTACTGCCGCCACAATTGCCCTGTTCGGTTGACGGGTTCGCGACAAGCGGGCACACAGCACAGCAGATCTTCATCTTGGCAAGGCAGGACCACGCCCGTGAATTTGACCCGCAGAAAGCTTCTGGCCAGCACCATGGCCCTCGGACTTGGCTCCGCGCTGACGACCGCCTTCCCGCTTGTCGCCCTGGCCGAGACTGTTGACGTCGCCAAGCTGATGGAGGCCTCGCCGCTGGGCGAGAAGTTCATCGGCAACGAAGATGCGCCGGTGACCATCATCGAATACGCTTCGCTGACCTGTGGCCACTGCGCTAATTTCCACAAGGGTGTCCTTCCGGAAATCAAGAAACAGTACATTGACACCGGGAAGGCCCGCATGATCTTCCGCGAGTTCCCGCTTGATCCGGTTGCCGCCGCAGGGTTCATGCTCGCCCGCTGCGCCCCGGAAGACAAATATTTCGACGTGATGGACGCCCTCTTCGCCGACCAGCGCGCCTGGGCCTTCACCAATGATCCCTACAACGCGATGCTGAACTTCTCCAAGCAGCTCGGATTCACACAGGAGTCCTTCGAAGCCTGCTTGACAAACCAGTCCCTGCTGGACGGAGTCAACGCAGTGCGCGACAAGGCTGGCAACGAGTTCAAGGTGGACTCCACGCCGACGTTCTTCATCAACGGTGAAAAAGCAACCGGAGCTCTCAGTTTTGAGGAAATGTCGAAGATCATCGACAAATACCTCTGAGTGCCTTGACCGGCGGGCCTGTGCCCGCCGGATCGTCCCCGCCTGGCTTCAGCGGGAGGGGCAGCTGTGAAATTCACCAAGTTGCGCGTCGTCGGCTTCAAGTCCTTTGTCGAGCCGATGGAATTCGTCATCGGTGACGGGCTCACCGGTGTCGTCGGGCCCAACGGCTGCGGCAAGTCCAATCTCGTCGAGGCCCTGCGCTGGGTCATGGGAGAGAACTCCTACAAGAACATGCGTGCGTCCGGCATGGACGACGTCATCTTCTCCGGCTCGCTCAACCGCCCCGCCCGCAATACGGCGGAAGTCACGCTCTTCCTGGAAAACAGCGAACGACGTGCTCCTGCCGGGTTCAATGATGCCGATCTTCTGGAAGTCAGCCGCCGCATCGAGCGCGAGGCCGGCTCGGTCTATCGCATCAATGCCAAGGATGTGCGTGCCCGCGACGTCCAGCTGCTCTTTGCTGATGCCTCGACGGGTGCCCGCTCTCCGGCCATGGTGCGCCAGGGCCAGATCGGTGAGTTGATCTCCGCCAAGCCGACCTCGCGGCGCCAGATCCTGGAAGAGGCCGCCGGCATTTCCGGTCTGCACAGCCGCCGCAACGAGGCCGAGATCCGGCTGCGCGCGGCCGAGCAGAACCTGGAACGCCTCGAGGATGTGCTGGTCCAGATCGATGCACAGATCGACAACCTGCGCCGTCAGTCACGCCAGGCTGCCCGTTACCGGAATCTGTCGTCCGAAATCCGTGCGGCCGAAGCGGGGATCCTGTTCCTGCGCGTGACTGAAGCCCGCGCCGGTCTCGAGGAGGCCGAACGGCTTTATTCCGCCGGCCGGGCCGAAGTGGTGAAGGCGGCTGAAGCCCAGACGGAGGCGGCCAAGACGCAAGCCATCGCCGCGCATCGCCTGCCCGAGATCCGCGATACGGCGGCCAGGGCCGGCGCGGCGCTGCAGCGGCTGGTCATTGCCCGCAATGAACTCGACGCCGAGGACCGCCGCGTGCGCGAGAGGCTCGTCGATCTCGATCGCCGTCTCGGACAGCTCGTTGGCGACATCGCCCGCGAAGAGCAGCTTGTTGCCGAGAATGACGAGGTGCTGGAGCGCCTTGCCGAGGAACGGGCCGAACTGGTCGAGGAAAACGAAACCGCGATGGAACGGGCGGAGCTTGCCGCGGAACGGGTCGCGAGTGCGAGCGAAGCGGTCGTAGTGCTGGAAGACAAGCTGACCGTGGCCACCCGCGCCGCAGCGGAACTGGCCGCCCAGCGGCAGCAGTTCCAGCGCAGCGCCGAAGAAACCCGCCAGCGTGCGGAGCGCCTTGGCTCGCAAGCCGCCGATGCCGCACGTGTCCGCGAGGCCCTGCGCGCCGAAATGGATGCCGCCGATGGGGTGGCGGAGTGCTCCGAGAAACTGGAGGAGGCCGAGGCCGCTGTCATGGCCGCCGAGGAGGCGGCCGAAATTGCCGAATTGCGGACGGCCTCTGCGCGTGAGGCCGAACAGAATGCCCGCGTTCCGCTTGCCGAGGCCGAACGGTTGCAGTCGCGGCTTGAGACCGAAGCCCGCACACTCGAAAGCGTGCTGTCAACCTTCGCCGGGGCCTTTACCCCAGTTGTCGATGCGCTGACGGTGGAGCCCGGTCTCGAAACCGCGCTGGGCGCCGCGCTCGGCGATGACCTTGAAGCCTCGCTGGATGCTTCCGCCCCCGTGCGCTGGACCGGAGCGGCCATCGCAGCGGGTGATCCAGCCCTGCCGGATGGAACGGTGGCCTTGTCCCGCCACGTGGAGGCCCCTGCAGCGCTGGCGCGCCGGCTGGCCCAGATCGGCCTCGTGGATGCGGCCAGCGGTGCCGATCTGGCTCACGGCCTGAAACCCGGTCAGCGGCTGGTGACCCGTGAAGGGCATTTGTGGCGCTGGGACGGGCTGCAGGTGGCTGCCGATGCGCCGACACCGGCCGCACAGCGCCTCGCCCAGAAGAACCGCCTTGCAGCGCTCGGTGAAGACATCCGTGTCGCCCGCGACAAGACCGCTGCTGCCCGCAGCACGCTGGAAAATGCCGGGCGCCTTGTCCGCCAGGCGGGTGACGCCGAGCAGGAGGCGCGCCAGCGCTTGCGGGACCGGCAGCGCGCCGCCGCCGAAGCCCGTGAAACGCTGCTGGCCGCAGAGCGTGCCGTCTCGCAGCTTGCCCTGCGCCTGCAGGGGGCTGAGGATCTGGCCCGCCGTCTTGCCGAAGAGGCCGAGGAGGCACGCGAGCGCCATGCCGAGGCGGTCGAGCGGCTGGAACTGCTGCCCGATGCCGACGAGCACATCGAGACGATCCAGTCGCTTCAGGGGGAGATTGCCTCAGCCCGTGCAGCGCTTTCCGAGGCCCGTGTTCTGGCCGACGGTCTGGCACGCGAAAAGCAGCTGCGTGACCGCCGTCTGGAGGCCATCGCCCGCGAAACGGAAAGCTGGAAGTCCCGCGCCCGCAATGCCGCCAGCCAGATCGAGACCCTGCGCCAGCGCCGCGAGGAGGCCGAGGAGGAACGGCAGGAACTGATCGAGGCCCCGGAAGACATCGAACTGCGCCGCCGCGAGGTCCTGACCGCCTTGTCCAAGGCCGAGGAGGTGCGCCGCGCCGCCGATGACGAGTTGCTGCGTGCCGAATCGGCTCAGGCCGGTGTTGACCGGCTGGCGCGCGAGGCGCAGGACGCGCTGGCCAGGGCGCGTGAGGCGCATATCCGGGCCGAAGAGCGCCTCGAGGCGGCGCGCCAGCGGGTCCAGGAAATTGTTGCCCGCATTGACGAAGCGCTCGGGGTGCCGCTCGACCAGTTGCCCGGCCTGGCCGGAATGGCGGACGGCGCGCCGCTGCCTGATCTCGAGGCCCTTGAGCGCAAACTGGACCGGCTGAAAGCCGAACGCGAGCGCCTTGGCGGCGTCAACCTGCGCGCTGAGGATGAACTGACCGAGATCGATGGTCAGCGCTCCACCCTTGCCGGCGAACGGGATGATCTGGTCGAGGCGATCCGGCGCTTGCGCACCGGCATTTCCAACATCAACCGCGAGGCACGCGAGCGGCTGCTGGCGTCCTTCGAGGTGGTCAACGGCCACTTCCAGCGCCTGTTCACCCACTTGTTTGGCGGCGGCACGGCTGAACTGCAGCTTGTCGACAGTGACGATCCGCTGGACGCCGGGCTGGAAATCGTCGCGCGCCCCCCGGGCAAAAAGCCGCAGACGATGACGCTGCTGTCCGGCGGCGAGCAGGCCCTGACCGCGATGGCGCTGATCTTTGCCGTGTTCCTGACCAACCCGGCCCCGATCTGCGTGCTGGATGAAGTCGATGCGCCGCTGGATGACGCCAACGTGGAGCGCTACTGCGACCTTCTGGACGAGATGGCCCGGCGTACCGAAACGCGCTTTGTCGTCATCACCCATAACCCGATCACCATGGCCCGGATGAACCGGCTGTTCGGCGTCACGATGGCCGAGCGCGGCGTGTCGCAGCTGGTCTCCGTGGACCTGGAAACCGCGGAACGATTCCGCGATGCGGTATAACACGTGCTCACGGCGGGAAATCCGTCGGCAATCTCCCTGTGCCAGCGCATGTCCATGCCGGTCACAATTGCCAAATCTTTCAGAATTTCAGATGTTTAGATAAAATCTCGGTGTTCTTGACAGGCTGCCGGGTGCCGACTATTGTGCGCGCGGCTTGAGGGGGCTCGGGAGCCGTCGAAACCAGGGCTGGATATGGGGCACGTATGAACCAGTCGTCACAGCCGGGTGGAGACAATGGCTCCGGACGGGATCCTTCTGAGGCCGACCTGTCTGCGCGACGGGACAAGCTGACCCAGAAGCTCGATGAGCATCGCCGCAGCGAACAACGCGCTGAGGCCAGGCAGTCGAGCAGCACGGGGGCCGGGATTGCCCAGGCTATGAAACTCTCATCGGAGTTCATAGCGGGTATCGCGGTCGGTGCGATGATGGGCTGGCTGCTGGATCACTGGGTCGGGACGTCACCATTCGGGTTGATCGTCTTTCTTCTCCTGGGATTCGTTGCTGGTGTGCTGAATGTGCTGCGCTCGGCCGGAGTGGTCGCGGAGCAGAGACGGCCTGGCCAGCGTGTCGACGTGCAGAAAAAAGGCGAAAGCCGTGGGTTTGGTCCGGATTCGGGCGACAAGTGACTTGACGCGTTCACAGCGCGATGATTATGAGCGCGCGCAGACAGTGCTCATGAACGATTAACGGCGAAGGTAGACCGGTGGCGAACGATCCGATCCATCAGTTCCACATCAAGACTCTCGTGCCAATCGAAGTCGGTGGTGTAGACCTGTCTTTCACCAATGCGTCCTTGTTCATGGTGCTGACGGTCGTTACGGCCTCGGTATTCCTGATTTTCTCATCTTCCAGCCGCGGCCTGATCCCGAGCCGCTGGCAGTCGATGTCGGAACTCAGCTATGAGTTCGTGGCGGGCATGCTCCGGACCGGTGCCGGTAACGAGGGCATGCGCTTCTTCCCGATGGTGTTCTCGCTGTTCATGTTCGTTCTGATCGCGAACCTGCTCGGCATGTTCCCCTACTTCTACACGATCACCAGTCAGATCATCGTGACCTTCGCGCTTGCGATGCTGGTCATTCTGACGGTAACGATCTACGGCTTTGCGAAGCACGGGCTGCATTTCCTGCATCTCTTCGTGCCGGCTGGCGTGCCTTCCGCGCTTGTGCCGATCGTTGCGCCGATCGAAATCATCTCTTTCCTGTCTCGCCCGATCAGCCTTTCCGTTCGTCTGTTTGCGAACATGCTGGCTGGTCACATCACCCTGAAGGTGTTTGCCGGGTTCGTAGTCACGCTCAGTGCTGCGGGTACGGCCGGAATCTTCGGTGCCGTCCTTCCTCTCGGAATGACGGTGGCGTTGACGGCGTTGGAATTCCTCGTCGCTTTCCTGCAGGCCTACGTGTTCACGCTGCTCACCTGCATGTATCTCAACGACGCGCTCCACCCGTCCCACTAAGCTCACCCGATCACGTGGCCGCAGGCCGCATGAGCAAGCTGACAACAGTCAACTAGGAGTATTTGTCATGGAAGCAGAAGCCGCAAAGTTCATTGCAGCTGGTATCGCAGCTCTGGGCATGGGCCTCGTGGCCCTCGCTCTCGGCAACATCTTCTCGAACTACCTGTCGGGCGCACTGCGCAACCCGTCGGCAGCTGATGGCCAGTTTGGCCGCCTGGTGTTCGGCTTCGCCGTTACCGAAGCTCTGGGCATCTTCTGCTTGCTGATCGCCCTGCTGCTCCTGTTCGCAGTCTGATCCTTCGCCCGCTGGCGATTTGGAAACAGAACGATCGACGGCGGCGCAATCGCGCCGCCGATTCGATAATTGGAGGCGATAATGGCAGGACAAGCCCAAAATACCGCGGGAACCCATGTCGTGGATATTCCCGCCGCAGAGCATGGGGCCGGTTTTCCGCCGTTCGATCCGACCCATTTTGTCTCGCAGCTGTTCTGGCTGTTGATCTCTTTCGTGGTCTTCTACTGGATCATGAAGAACGTGGCCCTGCCGCGTATCGCCGGTATCCTTGAGGATCGGCGGGATCGGATTGCCGGAGACCTCGCGGAAGCCGACAGGCTGAAGCGGGAGACCGACGAGGCTATCGCTGCGTACGAGCAGGCTCTCGCTGAAGCGCGTGGCCGCGCTCGCTCGATTGCGAATGACACGCGCGACAAGCTGAAAGCCGAAACCACAGCCACGCGCGAGCAGGCTGAGGCGGGGATTGCAGCCAAGATCGCCGATGCCGAAGCCCGGATCGGTGGCATCAAGGCTGCCGCTCTGGTGCAGGTCGGAGACATCGCAGTGGAGACTTCGACGGCTCTCGTTGAAGCGCTGATCGGCGTCACGCCGGCCCGTTCCGAAGTGGAACTCGCCGTCAAGAACATCAACGGCTGAGGGGACACGGACCATGATGGATGCATCCTTCTGGGCACTTGTCGCCCTCATCCTGTTCTTCGCGCTGCTCTACAAGCTCGACATTCACACCAAGATCGGCGCCGCACTCGACAAGCGTGCGAATGACATCCGCCGCGAACTCGAGGAAGCCCGCAAGCTTCGCGAGGAAGCACAGGCATTGATGTCCGAATATCAGCGCCGTCGGCATGAAGCCGAAGCCGAAGCCGAGGCGATTGTCGCCGAAGCCCGCGCCGAGGCCGAGCAACTGACTGTTGAAACCACGCGTGCGCTCGAGGAAATGATCGCACGTCGCAGCAAGATTGCTGAAGACAAGATCAGCCAGGCCGAAATCCAGGCAATCGCAGAGGTCAAGGCCAAGGCTGCCGATCTCGCTGTCGCGGCTGCCGAAACGCTGCTCAAGGCCAATGTGTCGGACAAGATTTCCGGCGCGCTGCTTGCCAAGAGCATCGAACAGGTCAAGTCGGGTCTCAACTGAGACAACTGGCGACCCAGTCTGAAAAAGCGGCCCTCGTGGCCGCTTTTTTGTTTTCTGGGGGGCAGGGTCAGTCGCTCTCAGCGCGCGTCCAGCAGCGCAGCAATCGGCTTGAACGACCTGCGATGCAGCGGGCAGGGGCCGAGCAGCGTGAGCGCCGCCATATGCGCCGGCACGCCATAGCCCTTGTGCACGGCAAAGCCAAAGCCGGGATAGTCCGCATCGGCTGTGACCATCATCCTGTCCCGGACCACCTTGGCAATGATGGAGGCCGCGGCCACCGCAAGACAGCGGGCGTCGCCCTTGACCAGCGCTTGCCCGTCGATCCCGAGCCCCGGCGGCACATCGCGCCCGTCGACCACCACATGTCGCGGCTGCAGGGCCAAGCCCTGCACAGAGCGCCGCATCGCCTGAAGCGTTGCTGCCCGGATGTTGATCTGGTCGATTGTCGCTGCGGATGCGCCGGCAAAGCTCACCCAGGCACTGGCGCAGATCTCTTCGAACAGCGCTTCACGTTTTGCCTCGGTCAGCTTCTTGGAATCATTCAGCCCGTCCGGCAATCGCGCATAGTCGAGGATTACGGCCGCCGTCACCACAGGCCCGGCCCATGGCCCGCGCCCGGCCTCGTCCACGCCGGCCAGACGCCCGTCCAGCTTCTCCGCCATCCGCGCCTCGGCCCTGGCATCGAGTGCATCGCCAAAGGGGAGGTCAAACAGACCTGGGGTTTTCATGCAATGGTTTCCGAAAGGCTGTTTGCGGCAGCGAGGAGCTAAAATGCGGCAAAGCGAAAGCGAGGCCGGACGGCTGGCTGTGTATTCGCGCAGTTCAGACAGCGAAGTCACGTACCTTGCAGACTTTGCGCAAGGGAGGTCGGCCGCAGCGCCTCCGCTCCCCTCCCCCTCGTGGGGAGGGGTTTGGGGGTGGGGGGAGCGGACTAAAATCCAGGTCACTTACGTTCATGACCAGGCCTAATTCAAACGCCTAGTGATGTGACGGCCTTCCGTGCCCCCCACCCTTCCCCACCAAGGGGAGGGGGGCTGAGAGGCCTCGAAAACCGTCTGCCTGCAAATGCGTTAGCCCTCCAAAGAGTGGGAGGGGGGCTGAGAGGCCTGCGTCACTCCACCTCGGCCTGCGTCTTCTTCTGCGCTTCCACCACGGCCAGCGCTGACATGTTGACCACGCCGCGTGAGGTCACGGACGGCGTCAGGATATGCGCCGGCTTGGCGGTACCAAGCAGGATCGGCCCCACATGCAGCGCGTCGGTTGCGACCTTCAAGAGGTTGAGGGCGATGTTGGCCGCGTCCAGCCCCGGGAATACCAGCAGGTTCGCTTCGCCTTTCAGGCGGCTGTTTGGCATCACGCGCTGGCGCAGGGCGGCTGACAAAGCCGAATCGCCATGCATTTCGCCGTCCACCTCCAGATCCGGACAGCGCGTCCAAAGGATCTCGAGCGCCGCGCGCATCTTTTCGCCCGACCCGAGTTCCCGCGATCCGAAGTTCGATGCTGCCAGCAGCGCCACCTTCGGCTCGATACCAAAGCGGCGGATTTCCTCGGCCGCCAGCGTCGCCATCTCGGCTATTTCCTTTGCGCAAGGATCCGTGGTGACAAAGGTATCGGTCAG
The DNA here is from genome assembly GCF_051860505.1 of Pannonibacter sp. NCBI lineage: Bacteria > Pseudomonadati > Pseudomonadota > Alphaproteobacteria > Hyphomicrobiales > Stappiaceae > Pannonibacter > Pannonibacter sp. Next base: position 229,905 of record NZ_JBHYDX010000003.1, read on the forward strand.
GAACAGTGCACCTCGGTCATTGATCAGCAGCGACAGGGCGGACAGGTCGGCGACCCCCTCGCGTACGCCAATAATCTGCCGGATGTCGCGCAGGTGCCGGATGTAGCGCCCTTCCAGGCCACAGATCGTGGCATCTGCCTCGCCGCGTCGCACCGCCAGCGCCGCGATGACGGTGGAGTTGGTGCGGACGATGGTGCGCGCTGCATCATGCGGCACGCCCTTGCGGCCGACACAGGCGAAATATTCCTCGACATAGTCGCGGTAGCGCGGATCATCCTGCGGGTTGACGAATTCGAAGTCGACGCCAGGCCTGATTTTCAGGCCGAAGCGCTCGCAGCGGGCGTTCAGCACGTCCGGGCGTCCGACCAGGATCGGCACGGCCACCTTGTCCTCGATCAGCACCTGCGCGGCCCGGAGCACCCGTTCGTCTTCGCCTTCGGCATAGATGATGCGCTTGGGCTCACGCATGGCGGCCTGGATGATCGGCTTCATGACGAGGCCGGAGCGAAACACGAAGCGGTTCAGCACATCCTGATAAGCTTCGAAATCCGCGATCGGCCGCGTCGCCACGCCGGTTTCCATGGCCGCACGGGCGACTGCCGGTGCGATGCGCAGGATCAGGCGCTGGTCGAAGGGCGAGGGGATCAGATACTTCGGCCCGAAATTCTCGCTTGCCCCGCCATAGGCCCGTGCGGCGACGTCCGAGGGCTCTTCCTTGGCAAGGCCGGCGATGGCCGCCACGGCGGCGTGTTTCATCTCCTCGTTGATCGTCGTTGCGCCCACGTCCAGCGCGCCGCGGAAGATGTAGGGGAAGCAGAGAACGTTGTTCACCTGGTTCGGGTAGTCCGAGCGTCCGGTGCACATCATCACGTCGTCGCGGACGCTGAGTGCGTCCTCGGGCAGGATCTCCGGATTGGGGTTGGCAAGCGCCAGGATCAGCGGTCGCGGCGCCATTCTGGCCACCATCTCCGGCTTCAGCACGCCGGCAGCCGACAGGCCGAGGAACACATCCGCGCCTTCGATGATCTCGCCGAGCGTGCGCTTGTCGGTCTTCTGGGCATAGATCGATTTCCACGGGTCCATCAGGACCTCGCGGCCTTCATAGACCACGCCCTCGATATCCGAGATCCATACATTCTCGCGTTTCACGCCAAGCGAGACGAGCAGGTTGAGGCAGGCGAGCGCAGCCGCGCCCGCGCCGGACGCCACCACCTTGACGGTGCCGATCGGCTTGCCGGCCAGCTCCAGCGCGTTCTTGACTGCCGCACCGACGATGATCGCCGTGCCATGCTGGTCATCGTGGAACACCGGGATCTTCATCCGCTCGCGCAGCTTGGCCTCGATCTGGAAGCACTCGGGCGCCTTGATGTCTTCCAGATTGATGCCGCCGAAGGTCGGCTCCAGCGCCGCGACCGCATCGACGAAGCGGTCGACGTCCAGTTCATCCACCTCGATGTCGAACACGTCGATGCCGGCGAATTTCTTGAACAGGACGGCCTTGCCCTCCATCACCGGCTTGGAGGCCAGCGGGCCAATGGCACCAAGGCCCAGCACCGCCGTGCCGTTCGAAATCACGCCGACCAGGTTGGCGCGGGAGGTGTAGAGCGCAGCCGTCGACGGGTCGCGGGCGATTTCGAGGCAGGGAGCAGCGACACCCGGCGAATAGGCCAGCGCCAGGTCGCGCTGGTTGCCCAGCGGCTTGGTCGGCTTGATCTCCAGCTTGCCCGGACGCGGATGGGAGTGGAAATAGAGTGCGGCCTCGGTGAGGTCGGATCCGGCCTTCTTGGTATCGCTCATGGTGCCTCTCGCTGCGGCAGGTCCGCCCTGCCTGAATATCACCCGCAAGCCATGGCGTGACGGCATCGCGGGAGCAATCCTTTAGACCTTAGACCAGCCGCTTCGCAAACGGAACCTCAGGAAAGGGCATGAACCGGTCTGTCCTAAGCCGTTGCAGCGCCATGTGTCTTGCCGGCGGCTTCTGCTGGCGCCGCCCGCATGTACAGCCACATCAGCAGGAACAGGACGCCGGCGTTGCACACGTGCCAGAGGAAATGCGTGCCGAAGGGCAGGGCACCGCAGACGGGGCCGTCCAGCGTGCGGAAGGTCAGCGACAGGGTGAACAGCGCACCGGTCGCAACAAGGCCGAGCGCCGTGTCCCGGCTGCGCCGAAAACACAGCGCTCCGACCACGAAAATCGCCGCCAGCGCAGGAAGATCGTTGGACGATGGGCCCAAGAACGGTTCGGCCAGCAAGGCGACCAAGGGTGAGATGACTGTAAACAAGATCATCGTGCCGATGGCGGTGCCAAACGGAGCGCCGAGAAACCGGATCAGCGCCAACATCATATACATCTGCGTGAACGTGGTAGCGGGGATCATATCCGCCTTCATCGACCATCTGTTCGCAAAGGTGTGAAACAGGAAGGATCCGATTCCGATTCCGGCAATAAGTAAGATCAATGAAAGCGCCCCATAGTCGCGATTGCGCAGGTTGAACCAGACCCGCAAGGCGACGGCTGCAGCTACGAGGAAGGCGGTGCTCGAGGCAGCATTCAGGGGCTCGGCCCAGAACGAGGCATCGAGCCGTTCACAGTAGAAATCGAGGTTTTCTGTCCAGTTCACAGTGCCTCCACCCTATCTGGTCTTTGTCGCGGCATGGTTTGTTACGCCCGTTGACGGCCTTACATGCGATGGGACGATCCGGCTTTCGCTGCGGACCATCTGAACGCCACAAAGCAGATTGGCGTGAAAATTCTAGAGGCTGGCGCGAGGCGTGCCGGTGCTGCAGTAAGTGTTGCCACAGGCCCGCATGTACAGCCACATCAGCAGGAACAGCACGCCGGCGTTGCACACGTGCCAGAGGAAATGCGTGCCGAAGGGCAGGGCACCGCAGACGGGGCCGTCCAGCGTGCGGAAGGTCAGCGACAGGGTGAACAGCGCACCGGTCGCAACAAGGCCGAGCGCCGTGTCCCGGCTGCGCCGAAAACACAGCGCTCCGACCACGAAAATCGCCGCCAGCGCCGGCAGATACCCGGCCGATGATCCGACCAGCGGCGCGGCCAGCCGGCCGATGAAGGGAGATGCGACAAGAAACAGCGCCGTCGTGCCACCGGCGACAACCGCTCCGGCACCGATGAAGCGGCGCAGGGCCAGAAACAGATAGAGGTGGATGAAGATGGCGATGGGGATCACATCCGCCAGCATCGACCAGCGGTTTGCATAGGTGTGGAACAGGAAGGATCCGATCCCGGTTGCCGTCACCACGCCGATGAGCGCCAGCGCGCTCCAGTCCTTTGGGGCCCGCTGCAGCCAGATCCGCAGCGCCAGCGCGGCCGCCACAAGAAATGCCGCATTGGTCACGGCATTGAGCGGCTCGGCCCAGAACGAGGCATCAAGCCGCTCGCAATACTGATCAAGGCTCTCGGTCCAGTTCATGCCAACGCCCTCCTGTCTGACTGTTGTCGCACCCCGTCATGACGGGCAGATGAGGGCGGGCGAGGGCCGGGACAAGCCCGGCCATACGCGGCTGTCATCTCCCGTCGTCATCCCGGGCGAGAGCGCAGCGAAGACCCGGGACCGGAGAGCCAAGGGCCTTTTGATCCTGGCTCATTGAAAATCGCCACCTCGGCTCACCGGTCCCGGCTCAAGCTGTCGCTCGTCCGGGATGACGCCCTTGGGGATGCAGCTTGTCAAATGGCCAGGAGCTATTGGCGATCAAAGCCCGGCGATGGCTTCCTGGAGCAGCTTGCCGAGGCGCGAGATGCCTTCCTCGATCTGCGCCTCGTTGGCGCAGGAGAAGCTGAGGCGCAGGGTGTTGCCGCCCGAGCCATCGGCAAAGAAGGCGCGGCCGGGCACGAAGGCGACCTTCACGCTTTCCAGCGAGCGGGCGAGAAGCGTCGCCCCGTCGAGACCTTCGGGTACGGTGACCCAGATGAACATGCCGCCATCCGGCTTCGACCAGCTGCAGCCCGCCGGCATGTGGGTGGAAAGGGAGTGCAGCATGGCATCGCGGCGGGCGCGGTAGGAGGCCTTGATTGTCGCGACCTGGGTGTCGAAATAGCGCTCGCACACATCGGCCAGCACCATCTGGTTGATGGTCGAGGTGTTGAGGTCGGCGGCCTGTTTCAACAGCACGATCTTCGAGATCACCGGTGCCGCGCCGCAGATCCAGCCGACGCGCAGTCCCGGGGCCATCGTCTTGGAGAAGGAGCCGCAGTAGAGCACGCGGGTGTCATTGATATGTCCCTTCCGGGCGATGTCCAGCGCCAGCATCGGCGGGATCGCCTCGCCGTCATAGCGCAGCGACTGGTAGGCGGCATCCTCGATGACGGCAATGTCCAGCGTGTCGGCGAGGTCGAGGATCTTCTCGCGCGTTGCCCGGTCCAGCGTCTCGCCGGTCGGGTTGGCGAAATCGGCCGAGGCATAGGCGAATTTCACGTCACCGCCAGCGTCCCTTGCCGCAGAGGCGAAGTCCTCGGGCGGGCGGTTGCCCAGCGGGATCAGCCGGTCATAACGCGGCTCATAGGCGTTGAACGCCTGCAGTGCGCCGAGATAGGTCGGCCAGTTCACAAGCGCGGTGTCGCCCGGCGACAGGAACAGCTTGCCGATATAGTCCAGCGCCTGCTGCGACCCCGAGGTGATGATGATGTTCGAAGCATCGCAAGGCACGCCAAGGCTCGCCATGTAGCCTGCCAGCCAGGTGCGCAGGGCCATATTGCCTTCGCTGACCGCATATTGCAGCGCTGTGCCGGCCGACGAACCGGTCAGGACCTTGGTGTAGGCGTCCGCAAATACTTGGGCTGGAAACAGGGCCGGGTCCGGGATGCCGCCGGCAAAGGAGATGATCTCCGGCCGGTCGAGGAGCTTCAGAAGCTCGCGGATTTCGGATGCGCGCATACGGGTCGCGCGCGTGGCGAAGATGTGCTCCCAGTTCAGCATGAGGGTTCTCGGTCCATTTATTGTTATCAGCCGCACCCGCTGTTGCGGTGGCGCCGGCCGGTAAGACAGAACCACAGGCGCAAGGATGCGTCAATATTGCTGACCTAAAAGACGCAAAAAATCCCTGGGCAGTGACTCTCGGTAATTTTCGGTCGTGCTTTGGCTCAATGCTGTCACAGGCTCTGTGCCGGTTGGCGCACTGGCGCTAGAGGCTTGGCTCGCTTATCTCTGGATCAGGATCCGCCAGGAGTGTGCCCCCATGAACCGCATTGATGAAAGCCGTCCTTTCGTTCCGCTGAACATGGCGGTGCTGACCGTGTCCGACACGCGCGATCTGGCCGGAGACCGCTCGGGCACGACGCTGGTCGAGCGTTTGACTGGCGCCGGCCATCATCTGGCCGACCGCCGCATTGTCCGCGACGAAGTGGAGGAGATTCGCGCTGTCGTTCGGGAGTGGATCGCGGCAGAGGGCGTTGATGTCATCATCTCGACCGGCGGCACGGGCTTTACCGGCCGCGATGTGACGCCCGAGGCGATCGAGCCCTTGTTCGAGAAGCGGATGGACGGCTTCTCCGAAGTGTTCCACCGCATTTCCTATGACAAGATCGGCACCTCGACGATCCAGTCCCGCGCCAGCGGCGGGGTTGCGGGGGCGACCTACATCTTCGTGCTGCCAGGATCGCCGGGTGCCTGCAAGGACGCCTGGGACGGTATCCTGAAATGGCAGCTCGATTACCGCCACATGCCCTGCAATTTCGTGGAAATCATGCCCCGCCTCGACGAACACCTGAAACGCGGCAAACTGCGCCAGGCGTGAGGGAAACGGTCAGCGGTTTCGCCGTTGGATCTGACACCCCCTCCGTTCGCCGGGCGATGCTTCCGATCATCTCCCCCCTTGAGGGCCTGTTGCGCAACAACGGCTTTGCTGGGCGCGGGAGTTTGGAACGGGGTTTTTTGCCCCTTCGCGTTGGGCGATGGGGTGTTTTGGCGGGTTGGAGGTGGGTGTTTTGTGGTTTTGGACACACCTATGGCGTGATCGCAGCCCATCGCCTGAGGTTGAAGGCGAGTGCGGCGAGCGTCACCTGAGCGGCGGCCTTGATGAGGCCGCGATAGCGGATGCGGGTCAGCTTCATCCGGTTCTTGAGCGTGGCGAAGGTGGTTTCCACCGCCGCCCGCCGGCGCGCCACAAGCCGGTTGAACTGGGCCAGACGCGGCGGCAGCTGCGGATGGTGCTTGTTCGCCCGCACCGCAATGCGCGGCTTGATGCCTCGCGCGCGCAGTTCGGCGCAGCGTGCATGGGTGTGATAGGCCGCATCGGCCAGAACGCTGGCCTCATCGCCCCGGATCAGCGCGTCGGCAGGCGTCGTGTCGTTGATGTTGGCGGGCGTCGTGACCACCGCGCGGATCAGGCCGGAGCCCTGATCAACCCCCACATGCGCCTTGTAGCC